>CAZOHL010000006.1:0-41673 GCA_964579645.1 uncultured Rikenella sp.
CACTGAAGGTGTATCTTGATGATGCGAGAGTGGTCAATATTCCCAATCTGGGCATCAACCCCGAGGGGCTCACAATATGCTGTGACCCGATGAACACCGTGGGATCACAGGGTAATAACCGGTTTATCAAAAACATCAGGATAGCTGAGGGAGCGGTCAGACTCTACGACAAGCTGATGCAGGACGGCAGGATCATTGCAAACGGTATCCGCTTCGATGTCAACAAGGCTACAATAAAGCCTGAGTCAATGGGTGTTATAAATGAGATAGCAAAACTGATGAAGGATCATCCGGAAATCAGTCTTTCAGTCGAGGGACACACTGACAGTGATGGTGACGAGCTTCTCAACCAGGATCTTTCCGAACGAAGGGCTAAGGCCGTGGCTGAACAGCTTGCACAAATGGGCATCGACTCCTCGCGCCTCAGAAGCAAAGGCTGGGGTGAAAGCAATCCCGCCGGGCCCAACAACACATCTGAAGGCAAAGCGGCAAACCGCAGAGTTGAATTCGTAAAGATCTGACAGATGCATAGTGACTGCAGACATATTGCGGCAATGCTGCTAATCCAGGCTATCTGTGCGCCATTTGAATCACTTGCCTTTGACTCCGAAGGGACTTCTGTCACGGGAAAGAATGAATGGCGGCAGTATGATATAAACCAGGACGGGCAGTTCGACGCGGCTGATATAAGTGAGTTTATCGGGAACGGAGGCGTTGGCTTTATAAACGACCTGAACCTGGATGGGAACAAAGACCTGACAGACGCATTTGCTCTTTACGTCAGGCTGTCTGTGCTCGACCGCAACTGTGATGAGGCTGTTGACGATGATGACTTCACACCGGTTGAACCGGTGAATATGCCCGAACCGGATGCAGCTGCCGTATGGCCGCTCGTCAGCCGTATAGTGTCGGAAGCCCTTAGGAAGCTTCCGCCTGATATTGAGGATCAGGTTTTCATGTCGTTGCCTGAATCAGCGTCAATGACCTTCATTGAAAAGTCAGCCGTGTACCAGGAGACAGGTATGTCTGCTCTTCTCCAGCTTAATCTCGAAGGCGCTCAGTGGGCTTTCGGAAGGGCCTTTCAGACAGACAACCGGTCTGCAACCGCCCTCGGGAGCCTTGCATTTACAATCGCTGTCGATAAAAGGCACGAAGAAGCATTGACTCTTCTTGCCCGGGCCAGGGAACTCTTTTATGAATCAGGGGCTACCTCCACTACGATAGGATGGATATTTGCCCGCCATGGCCAGAACAGCGAAGCACTGCATTATTACAAGGAAGCAGTTGAGTTTGCTCCAAAGATCGCACGGTACCATATGAACCTGGGCATAGCTTATATGAGGGTGGAAAGCACTGAAAAAGCCTGTGATGAATTTAAAATTGCATCAGAACTGGATCCCGGTGATTTTCACGCCACTTTGTTCGGATATGTTATTCCCGGCAAAACACCTCCTCAGATAACACCGATTGACCTGCAGAAGCTTAAAGATGAGGACAGAATGCAGATACAATATCTCAGGGATCTGGGCTCTGCAGAAGATGAATTACCGACACCCTGGGATCAATGCACCCCTTGCGAAAAAGCCAGGAAAATCCCCGAGCTGCTGGCGGAACGCGATGGCAGGATATTTAGCCGGATAGCCCAGTCTTATGCTGATGAACTGGGTGCCCTGGCAAAATCCGTTGTTGAGGGACATACTCCCAAACTGAAAAGCGCTGCCGAAGACCTGAATAACTGGTGGGCGACTGTAAAGTGGTTTCAGGTTACCTATACACCCCTGGTGCATAATGCTGAAATCGCCCTGGGCGACAGATTGTCTTCAATGACAAGGCAACGGGGACGCGAGATAATGAGCTACAGCAGCTTCTTCAGGGAATCTGCTCTCGAACAGGCAAAACTTGATGGTCAGACACGTTCAGATAATGAGGAGGAAAAATTAAAAGACATTCCCAGAACAGCGGGTAACATTCTACAGGAAAGAGCAGAGAACTACCAGATTGCCCTGGAAGAAGCCTTAAGCGAATGCTATAAGGACCCGATGCTGACAGCCGCGGCACTTCTGAGAGAGGTAACCACTCCCTATCCGCTGCCTACCCCACAGGTTGAGGTAATTCCCTGGATATACTTTCCTCTCACGATACCTGGTCTGTGTTTGACAATTGACGGTTATTGTGATGGAGAGCCTGATCTGCCAGAGTATAGTGAATCATTGTTTAATAACACCCTCAGTCTGAACCTGTGGATTGTCAGTTTCGAGTATAACTATGATACAGAAGCATGGGAGCTCAGGGTGGCGCCGGGAACAGGGATAATACTCGGAGCCACCTGGAGCCCCGAGTCGGGGTACGGATTCCAGGCAGGTGTAGATCTCGGCCTGGACTTGAGGGTAGCCGGATTTGACCTGCAAGGTTACCTTGAAGTCGATAAAACCGGCTTGCATCTAAAAGGGGAGACCGGCGCTTTTGTGAGCCTGGGAATATTGGAAGGAGGGGTCGAGAGGTCAGTCAGTACAACCCTGATTCCGATCCAGGCTATACCCCAGGAACCAACACCGCAACCTGACACTGATTAACGAAAACATGGGCAAATAGTAATTCATACATGAAAATCACGGTTTGTTTGAAAAGGATGATGGTCATGTCGCTTCTGCTTCTGCAGGTCGGCAGTCAATTAAGCGCTCAGCGCAGATGTGAAGGATGTGCAAGACATGGAATGCTTATCGAATTCCTGAATCCCCACAACCCTGACTACGAACAGAGGCTGAAGGAATGGAATGAATGCATGAGACAGCAGCTTGGTAATCGTGAATTCAAGGAAGAAGATTCGCTGAACCCGGAACTGAATGATGCAATCGAAAAGTGCAAGGCACTTGATCCGCCTGATAAATGGTACTGCTATCCCTCAATAATGTCAGCATACATGGGAGAACGGTTCACCAATCCGTGTTTCCATTTTCTGTCCCCGATTTTTTATGCTCCCGGAACGGATAAGCCCCCTGAGTACATCTTCAAGGGCAGTTATGAGGCAAACATTGAAGGGGGAGGATTAATTGAGTATTCAGACGGCAGCAAAAAACCTGTGACTGCAAAAATGGAGCTTCGCCTTTACTATAATGGCAATTCCCCTGAACTGATCCAGGAATGGTCATCTGAGAACTCAAACAATTATCCCCGTGCACTCTTCAACAAGCTTAAGACCCCGAAGTCGCTCAACCCGATCTTCGAGGAATTTGAAAAAAGACCCGTATCGATTGACGTTGAAGTCCCGACCCAGGAAGAACTATGTGAAAAAGGAAAAGGAATAATTGTGCTTTCCGGATTCAAAGATGCAGGAGGCAATGCCTCAAGAGAGTTCAACAGGATTGTCGTCAGCATCTACAGGGGGAAAATCCTCAATGGTGCGGATAGCGATTACGGCCCTGATTACAAGGTGTTTAATGTAGGAGAAGGTGAAGTCAGGGTTGAATATCAGCCTCCTGAAGACAAGGATGACGGTTATGAATGGCTGAGAGTCTATAATTCTTGTGATATCCTGCCAAAGGAAAAACATCCTCTGTCCGTCACAGTACCGGACGAACTTATTGTCGATCAGCATTTCCCCATTGTCTGCGGATTCTACAAGGGAACCATCACTGTTTCAAAGAAATGGGACTATACAGAAGAGTATGGCAAAAGCACGATAAGATATGCCGGTTCACAGACTGTGACCTACTCGGGTAGTTTCAAGCCGATCCCGCAGATGCAGGATATGGAGGGCCAGCCAATAAGAATATTTGGAAAGGGCAATGCCAAAGGAACCTGGAAGCATGAAGAAAGAAAGTATTGTGAGGGCGACTGTGACTGTCCCGGCCTTGTCTATGAAGAAACCGGGTCCGGCTCGGTGGACCCGCTGAGTATGGACGGAATTTTAATCACCACAAATGCCTGGCCCACTGATAATAAGGTGGTTGCTGATCAGCTTAGCCAGTTTGGCATGGTCAACTGGTATGATATATTCACACCCTCGGCATCGGGTGCAACCCTGACCAGGCAGAGAAGCAAGAACGCAGACGGCCAGTGCGAATGGAGCAACAGGAATACCGGGACCAATCTGACAGAGTCACAGGTCAGGTTTAAACTTGAAGGCCATAATAAACTGGCCGGGAGGGAATCATGGAATTCCTCTGACGAAACAACTGCTGTCAGTATAACAAACCTGACAGAAGCTATATATGATCAGAAGCCATTCGACCCGGAAAAAGGGGGAAGTGACTTCACCTATACCATCGCATGGAATCTGATACTTTATTGAACCGTCAGTTAACTAATTCTCAATGATATGAAAAGCATCATTCTTTTTACTTTCGGCATGGTATGTATGACAGGAATCGCGTCCGGACAGACCGCGGTAAAGGGACCCTTCAGGTTCAGGTCAGGGATCATTGAATACAGGTACTCTGGTGATAAAACCGGGTCCGCTGTACATTACATTGATGACTATGGCTTGAAAACCGCTGTGTATTCAGAAATTACAAGTGACGGAGAGTCAACAAAAGGCTGGGTGGTCTCGAAAGGCGAGTACCAGTATATATGGGATCCGGCCAGGCCTGCACAGGGAATGAAGATGAAGAATCCGCTGATGACCGGGATCCGGCAATCGTCTGCCGAAGAGATTGAAGACCTGAACGTGAAAACCTATGAAAAGATGGGAATAAAGAAAACGGGAACTGAAAAATTCCTGGGCAGGGAGTGTGACCTGCTTCAGGGTACCATGGGCAAGGTTTTGATCTGGAACGGAGTGCTGATGCTTTTAGACCTGAAGATGGGTGAGTTTGTGTCACACCAGGAGGCGACGTCGGTAAAGACTGACATAGCGGTAGACCCGAAGTATTTTATCATCCCGAAAAACATCATCTTTCAGGAGATGGCCGGTTTTTGAACAGAACAGCACTGACAATCATTACACCGCCACCCGGAATCTGAAAGCACAATGACAGGCACAGGATTCATGACCATAAACAGATAATCCCATGAAAAAGTCAATTGCATCACTTGCACTGGCTGCACTCTTTTCATCAATGCAAGGCCAGCAGGCGGAACTGCTGAAGGATATAAATCCCGGCACCGAAAGTTCCTATATAATCTATATGACACAACTTCAGGGCAAGGTGGTTTTCAAGGCTACCAACCACAGGAACACCAATAACGAACTGTGGGTCACTGACGGAACCCCTGAAGGCACCTTCATGCTGAAGGAGATAAACCCTTCGACTACAACTGGAAGCTCCATCGGACGGATGGTAGTCTATAAGAATGAGGCTTATTTCAGCGCCGATGATGGCACGCACGGATCTGAGCTCTGGAAAACCAACGGCACACCGGAAGGAACAGTAATTGTAAAAGACATAGCACAGGGCAGCACCGGAAGCAAACCCGGTCATCTCACTGTTTGGAATAATGTCCTGTATTTCAGCGCCTGGCACCCTGATACAGGCACTGAATTGTGGATGACTGAAGGCTCCGCTGAGACAACCCTCCTGGTCAAAGACCTTACAGAAGGTTCAGCTTCCACACAACCCGGGTACATCACCCCCGGTAAATGCGGGCTTTACTTCAACGGACTTTCAAACCTGAAACTCTATTTCTCTGACGGTACTGCCGGAGGTACAGTTCTGATCTCGGACCAGATCAGGGTGGGACAGCTTGATGAGGCATACTTCACTGAATTCAGGGACGAGATGTATTTCCGTGCCACTGACCTGACCAGCGGCACCGGATCTCAACTCTGGAAAGTCACCGGAAGCAGTGCCGTAAGAGTGACAGGTATTGTTGACGGAACAACACAGTTCGATCCGAGGCACCTTACAGTTGCCGCGAATAAAATGTATTTCGTGGCTGAAAAAACACCATATGGAAGAGAGTTGTGGGTCTATGATGAAACCGGAATTCATATGGTCAAGGATATAAACCCTGACGGCCATGGTAATTTGTCCGGAGGTTTCTTCACCGGTTTCAGGGATAAACTGGTGTTCTCAGCCGGAGTCGCTTCAACCGGAGTCGAACTCTGGGTATCTGACGGAACAGAGCAGGGAACGAAAATGGTTAAGGACATCTGGCCCGGAATTATCAGCTCGGGTGTAATCAGCCCGGTCAATATCGGAGACACTCTTTATTTCTCCGCACATGACGGTACTGACGGTGAATTGTGGCGTCTGCTCACCCCGGACGGACAACCTGAAAAATTTACAAACATTGAGAACGGAGGCGCCTGGGGACCTGAACTGATACGAATAAATAAAACATTCGTCTTTAACGGGGCAATTCCCTCAACGGGAGATGAACTCTGGAAGATGACCGTATCTGGCAGCACGGCAGCAGGGTCCATGAATGAGACTTCCGCAACCTTAAAGATTTTCCCGAATCCGGCAACCGGCGTCTTCGTTGTTGAAATACCTGAATCCATTGACCTGCCCTGCTCCGTTTCAATCTGCAGCTCGACGGGCACAACCGTTGAAACAAGGGAAGTATCTGACAGAAGGATAACTTTTGGAAAAAATGGAGAACCTGAAATGTACCCCGGTATTTACATAGTCAGATCCGAAGACGGCAGGAAGAGGGCCGTTGGAAGGCTCGTTATCCTGAATAAACAGGGTTTATAACCAGATAGGTGTTTAAAGTTTCACCCTTTTCGAAGCAACCGATTCGTATTTATTGTTGCTTTCAGATACTGCGGAAAGGGAAATTTCCGCCTTCCTGCTGCATCCCGGAGTGGCCCTTACATAAACTGGAACCTTCACAGTCCTTCCGTCAACGGGAGCTGAGATCTCATTGTAAAGTTTCACCTCCCATCCGTTACCGTTGACCCCGGCCTTCAACCTGCAAAGATCATCTCCTGAAACTACGAACTCCACTACCCCTTCACCGGAAATCTTCTGAACAGTTTTCCCGGCAGAGACGGTGGCAGGTTTCCTTACAACATCTGAATCAAGTGATCTTACTCCGGCTGTATATGATAGAATTCCCTGATCATTCCTATGAATATCAACTATATAGAAATGCAGCCGGTTGTGGGTGTCAACATATTCAAACTTGCTTCCTGAATTCAGTCCGGCATGGAAAAGTGCATCGTTAAGCTGCCGGTAGTCAGCCATGGTACGCATCACCTTCTCACCGTTGGGCTTAACAAAATCCACCATGTCAATATCCTCCGGGTGAGCATCAATAACCCAGTTGAAGCAGTTGAATCCGTTGGGGCCGCCGTTGCCTCCCTCTCCGTCAGTGTTCATAGCCAGCAGCACACCATTATCAGGGCAGAAAGAGTCATAGCCGATACGCTGTACCACCTCAAGGGAGTAATAGTTAAATCTCGGCTTGCCGGGAGAAAGCGGATCGGTGGACGGGTCTGTCAATGGCGTACGATCATGAGGCTCTGCGCCGTCAAGGCGTACCATCATACCGGCATACTCACCCGGCAATGGTTCAACAGCGCGTGCCGTAATACGGGCGATAACCGGTCCGGAAGAGGCCAGTCCGTCACGGCTTACGGTGATAAGATCATTCTCGGTAATAAATCCGTTCACGAGCCTGTTGCGCAGCATCAGACCTGCAGGCATGCTTGCTCCCGCTACGGGTGGCACCACCCATCTCATGTGCGGGCCACCGGGGCCGTTGAACGATCCGCGGTCCATCATGTCCCAGGTTCCGGAACCCACGCGACGGTAGGGCTTAATGTACGGATTGTTGTTGTTGTCACCTATGCGGAATGCAAAGTGTCCGAGCTCATGCGTTATGGTCCCTGAGTTTTCTCCCTGCCTGATTGAAGAGAGCCCCCACATCATCTGTCCTGCCTTCCATGAAGTCCATTCGACATACCTTGTCGGAACCCATCGCGGCATTTCGGGATTCGGATTACCCCACTCAGCAGGGATCTCCTCCCTGCTGTTGAACTTCATCTCCCCGAACTCCTGCCAGACGCCTGTTTCATCATAACCGGCATAAATTCTCAGAATGGCATCGTAATTCTTCTTGAGATCACCCATGTCAGATTTCCAGAGTGAATCGATATCCCGCTCCATGCGGTACCGGGCTGTGCTGCCATCAGGCGTCGAGTTGTTCTGGCGGTGCTCATTAAGCCCGTAGGCCCAGAGCGGCCGCGGCATACGGTACGGACCGAAAGCTTCAAGCTTCGTGATCCCGAACTTTCCCCTCGATTGCTCCATCCAGTATCCGTTGATTGTCTGACCATGGTTGACTGCAGAGGGTTTGAGCCAGAAATCAGCATAAAATTGTGGTATTGCACCTCGGTCAACCGGGTCGATCTGCGGATTGCCAAACGGGTCAGAACCTTTTGGAAGGGTCATGACAAAAGGCTGATCAGAAAAATCTACCGCAACCAGTGCCATCCGGAACTCACGCTCAGGTTTCAGCGCCGGATCAGCCCAGTTCATCCCTGGAATCGGCCTGTAGTCGTCCCATGTCATCTCATCCTGATCCCGTACAACCTGCAGATCCACAGGCGCATAAACAGGCCGTTCAGATTTTCTGGTCTGGCCGAAGGCTACTATAACCGCAGCAAGCAATGTTACGGCAGCAACAGCTAATCCGTGCTTCATGATCCCCCGATTTGACAGTGTTTACTTTTTCTCTTCCCTGTAAAGACCTTCCCTTGACAGCAGATGATCAAGATTTGCAAGGCCGTATACGACAACAGCAGTCACCACGGAGGTATGCTCCTGGTATTCAGCTATGCTCTTGTCATATGTGTCACGTTCGGTATGCCATATCTCCCCGTAATTGAAATTGTAGCCCTTGACATCGGGTCCGTCAAAATTAAGCGTAGGAACTCCGTTCATTGCAAAATGTGCATGGTCGGAACCGCCGGCTGAGGTAGGACGGGGACGGGCCTGATCTGTACGCTTTTTAAGTGTAAAGGGGAAATCAGGATTAATGCTGTTCAGAGGTTTGCAGATCTTTTCAAAATCATCGTACATGGCCGGGGTGACTGTTATTCCTGTATTTGGCATAGGACCACCGTCACGGTTGAAGTAGTTTGAGATATTAGGCAGTTTGTCCATATTGTTTTCAACCCAGTGTTTCGAACCAACCAGTCCGAACTCCTCGGCAGCCCAAAGGCAGGCCAGGATGGTGCGGTCGGGCTTGCCGCCGGCAGCCATTATCAGACGTGCAGCCTCCATTGTCGGACTGGCGCCTGATCCGTCGTCTACACCACCGGTTGCAACATCAAAGGCATCAAGATGTCCGCCCATCATCACATATTCATTCGGATATTTCTTGCCTTTGATAACGCCGATCACACTGTAATACTTCACCGGTCCGGGCTTGAAGTGGTTCCTAATATCGAACTCAAGGAGAAAATATCTCCTCTCACGTGCCATCTGGGCAATTACATCATACTGATGTTCATCAAGCTTGATGTCGCAAACCGTTGGGAGGTTGTCAAATGACATCCTGTCGAGGTTCTTCCGGTCATAAAGCGCCCTGATTGGTACTTCCGATGACTGTATCACGCCAAGAATTCCCGCCTCGCACATCTCGCGATAGAAGAGAGCCGGCACCTCCCTGAGCTTATGGGGTTCCTTCGGGGGATTCTCCCTGTTCATCATGTTCTCACGCATAATCTCCCTGTTGAGTCTCGAGATCGAGTCATTGTAAGCAATGGCTGCGGCTCTTATACTGTCGCCCTTCGGTGACCAGTCAACGGGCCAGCCGTCATTCTTACCGCCTATCAGCACCCATGCTCCCTTCAGTGTACCCTTCATCCTTTCAAACTCATCCTTGCTTTTAGGTTCAAGGAGCACATGGCCCCGCTGCACGCCCTTTGTTCCGGCCGTATAAGAAGGAGTGGCAAAATGCAGAATCATACCGTTGTCTGAGAGCATCCTGCCAAACCAGGGACCACGGTTAAAACCAACCGGCACTGTTCCGGCTTCGTCCATGATCACCTCCATGCCCCAGCTCTTAAACTGTGATGCACACCATTCAGCCGCGTTCTCATAGGCATCTGAACCGACGAGCCTTCCGCCGATACGGTTGGAAAGGACATCAAGGTGATGCATCGTACGGTTGTCTGTCTGACCAAGTTCAATAATACGGTCAACAACCTTGTTTTGCTGGGCCTGCATTCCTGCGGCAAGCATAATGAGCAGTAAGGGAAGAAATACTTTTTTCATGTCACTCCTTTTGGATTATTCAGCCGCCAAACTATAAATTAAGGTTCAGAAACGAAAGGACAACAGCACCTTATTATGATACCGGATAGTTAAAAAAAGTTATACCGGATTTGCCGGATGCCTTAAACGGCGAAAGCCTTCAGTTTTCCCGCCAGGATTGAAATACCCTTGCCTGCTCCTTCGGAAATATAGTCGACCTTGTGGTTTGTATACACTGTTACCGGCTTCGGATCAATCAGAAAGACCGGCGTGCTTGCCGGAACGTAATGTATCAGGCCGGCAGCTGGATAAACATTCAGCGATGTCCCTATCACGGCAAACAGCTCTGCCCGGGATGCAATGTCCGCAGCTGCCTCCATTGCAGGAACAGCCTCTCCGAACCAGACTATGTTCGGACGGAGCGATGATCCGTCAGCAGCCTTCTCACCCGGTCTTATATCCCGATAGCCGATATCGATGATACTGTCAGGATTCTTGCTGCTGCGCGCCTGTGTCAGCAACCCGTGAAGATGGAGCACGCTTGTACTGCCGGCCCTTTCATGAAGGTCATCAACATTCTGTGTTACAATATGCACATCGAACAGTTTTTCAAGCTCCCTGAGGCCTGTATGGCCCGCATTCGGTACTGCCTTCTCCAGCTGGCGGCGGCGTTCATTGTAAAACTTCTGGACAAGGTCCGGATTCCTGTACCATCCCTCGATTGACGCCACCTCCTCAACCTTGTACTGCTCCCAAAGACCTCCGCTGTCACGGAATGTTCTGATGCCGCTCTCAGCACTCATCCCGGCTCCTGTTAATATGACCAGTTTTTTCATGACATGAATGTAAGAAAAAGAGAACAGATAAAATATGCCAGAAAGCAGGGTATTAGCTACCGCCTTAACTCGTATTGACAGCCCGGTGCCCGGTGCTGCCAGCACGTGAATATGGGCATACTTCAAACCGGCATGCAATCCCCGGTCATTTTTTCGTAACTTGTATCGGTCACAACCGTATGAAGAGCCTGCTGATAATAATTGCCCTTGTTGTCATGGTGCCCCGGGACCAGGAAGACTTACGTTACACCAGGGCCCGCAATCAGATGGTGAAGAGTCAGATAGTAGCCCGCGGCATCAGTGACCCTGCAATACTGAAAGCAATGGAAAGGGTGCCGCGCCACCTGTTCGTGCCTCCGGCACTGGTAAAATCAGCTTATAATGACCAGCCCCTCCCCATCGGTTATAACCAGACCATTTCACAGCCGTTTATAGTTGCCTATATGACCGAGCTTTCAAAGCCTGCTAAAGGCAAAAAGGCACTTGAGATTGGAACAGGCTCGGGGTACCAGGCTGCAGTGCTGGCCGAAATTGTAGATACAGTCTTTACGATTGAAATTGTACCGGAACTGGCCAGGGAGGCTGAAGCCCGGCTGAAAAAACTCGGTTACCGGAACATTGTCACCAGGTACGGCGACGGCTACAAGGGGTGGCCCGAACATTCACCCTTTGACATTATTCTTGTTACCGCCGCTGCGGACCATATCCCGGAGCCGCTTAAAGAACAACTGGCAGAAGGAGGACACCTCGTCATACCGGTAGGAAACCCGGCCACAGTCCAGCAACTGGTTGTTCTGACGAAGAGAAAAGGGAAAATTACCGAGCAACGACTCGAACCGGTCCGTTTTGTCCCTCTAAAAAGATTAAAATAGCTATTTTTACATGCCAGTCACGCTGGCACGCTATCATGATACTGAAATGCTGAAAACACTTCCCATCCTCTTTGCAATTATTGCAACTGCGGTTATATTGCTGCTTTCCGCAATACTTATCTTCAACTCCCTTATCCGGAAAAAGAACGATGTTCAAAATGCCTTCGCCTCGATTGACGTCATGCTCAGGAAGAGGTATGACCTCATTCCACAGATTGTCGATGCAGTAAAGGCATACATGAAATATGAAAAAGATCTGCTTACCGAAATAACCAGCCTCAGGGTCAGGGCAATTTCACGTGATTTGCCTGCAGAAGACCGGGTAATGGCAGATAACCTGCTGGGCGAGAGGTTATCAGACCTGCAGGTTGCCGTGGAAAACTACCCTGAACTGAAAGCTTCAGCTAACTTTCTCCATCTCCAGCAGACTCTCAATGAAACAGAGGAACAGCTGGCTGCCTCACGCCGCGCATTCAATGCTGCAGTGACAGCATACAACAATGGCATTGAAGTCTTTCCTTCAAGCATTATTGCCTCGATATTGAATTACAGGAGAAAAACCCTTTTTACACTCCCCGAAGAGACGAGAAAAGAGACAACTGCTAAACCGCCAGTGAACATGGCTGAAACAGCCAATTGATTACAGTATGGCCAGCTACAGAAATTTCAGGGAGTTCTATGAGGGAGAACTGCACGGAGACCTCATAAGGCTCGATGCCGCGAGAAAAAAGACGAGAAGACAGACAATCACAGTAGTTGTTTGCTCAGTAACTGCACTGGCACTTGAAATAGCACTGATACCCGGAGACACATCGTTTCCAAAATCAATACCTGTAATTCTTACATCACTTGCATTCCTCATCCTGCTGGGTATTTACAGCAAGAGTTACCGTGATGAGTACAAGAAAAAGATAATCTCACGTGTAGCAACCTTCGCCGATGATGAACTGACATATTCGCCTGACGGGATGATACCGAAGGAGGAATTCGTCAGGAGCGGAATATTCACTTACTCATGCGACAAATATGAAGGTGAAGATTATTTCACCGGGAAGATCGGAAAAACAGTAATCGAATTTTCCGAGGTCAATGCCAAATACAACAACGCAGCTGGCCCGGGAGCCAGACAGAAGGATGACTATGTCTCCTACTTCAGGGGATTGTTCATAATAGCGGATTTTAACAAGAACTTCAGAGCCCATACAGTGGTTTTGCCTGACAGGGCTGAAAAACTATTCGGCAAGTTCGGCCAGACACTGCAATCCCTTTCTGTCAGCAGAGGCCATCTTGTCATGCTTGAAGACCCACGGTTTGAGAAGGAATTCTGTGTCTACAGCCAGGACCAGGTAGAAGCCCGGTACATTCTCACACCTGCCCTGATGGAAAGAATACTGGCACTGAAGACAAAATGGAACAAGGACGTATATATCTCCTTCCTTGAATCAAAAGTCTATATCGGAATAAGCATGTATAAAAATCTCTTCGAGCTGAGACCGTTCAAACCTGCTGCCGACTTCGAGTTTCTGGAGGAGACACTGCACTTTCTTATATTACTGACCGGTATTGTTGAGGACCTTAACCTCAATACCCGCATCTGGACGAAGGAATAGTCATACTGACCCCCATTCCAGCGGAATCCTGCTTATTTTTGTATATCTTATCAATTCTCTTCTTGTACATTTAACATATTTTAACATATCCAATGTAACTTACTGTATTTGAATATGTTTATAGATATATTACTTCTGCTATTTCTCCATTTTGTATATATTTTATCGCTTTATTTTGAACATTACTTCTTACATGATGTTCTATCTTCAAAATTTAATAACCAATAAAACCGAACATCATGAAAAAGCAGACACTTATTTACGGAATGATTGCCCTTATGGGAATCTTTATACTTACCGGTTGCGAGAAGTCAGAAGAAGAAATGAAACCGGTATCGGACATGACAATAGCAGAATATGCTGTTTCTGACGCAAACTTCTCAATACTGGTTGACGCCCTCACCAAGGCTGAACTTGTAAATGTTCTTAACGGTACAGGCAACTACACTGTATTCGCACCGACAAATGCAGCCTTCAACGCTCTCTTCACCCAGCTTGGCATCAGCGGAATTGATGCTCTAACTAAGGAAACCCTCACCCCGATACTTCTCTACCACGTGCTTGGAACAGAAGCTAAATCATCAATGATTACTTCCGGGTATTACAAGACTTTAAGTCCGGCACAGGGTTCAACAATCAGCCTGAAGGTAGATGTTTCTTCCGGCGTTAAACTTAACAAAACCGCTAATGTAACGACCGCTGACGTGGATGTAAAGAATGGAGTCATCCATGTAATTGATCAGGTACTCCTTCCTCCGACAGTAGTCGGTCAGGCCCTGAACAATGACTCCTTCAGCATCCTGGTTCAGGCAGTTGTCAAGGCCAACCTGGTTGAGACTCTGAATGGCTCCGGTCCGTTCACGATCTTCGCCCCGACCAATGCAGCATTCCAGGCTCTCTTCACAACCCTGGGCATCACCGGTATAGCTGATCTTACTGCTGAGCAGCTGGTTCCGATACTTACCTATCATGTTGTCAGCGGGAACGTACTCTCCACACAGCTTCAGGCCGGTAATGTCGAAACGCTAAACGGCGCTATCAGCGTGGCTCTCAGCCCTGTGCCCACAATCAACGGAAGCACGAAGATTATTGCAACTGACGTGCAGGCATCAAACGGTGTCATCCATGTGATTGACCAGGTACTTCTGCCGTAAGGCATCAATATATCACCCGATGAAAAAAGCGGCGCCTGAACAGAGCGTCGCTTTTTTTGCAGATGATAATGGCACACTACTGACAAAGAGCTATATTTAAACTTGGAATACAACAGACAATGGACCGTTACACCATAAGCGACCTGGAAAAACTTACCGGCATAATGGCCGGAACCATAAGGATATGGGAAAGACGGTACCGTATCATCAAACCGCACCGGACCGATACCAACCGCAGATGGTACGACAATGACGATCTTAAAAGGATACTAAATATTTCAATACTCTACCGGAAGGGCATCAAAATATCGAAAATTGCAACCTTCAGCGGAGCCGAGATCGAAGAGAAGGTCAAACTCCTCACACGCGAATCATCAGATACTCAAACTCAGCTTGATTCACTGATTGTAGCTATGTCAGACCTTGATGAGGACAGAATCAATGACATCCTCATGCGCTCGATCCTTAACAAGGGCTTCGAAGAGACTTATACAGGCGTGGTATTCCCGTTCCTCAGAAGAGTCGGAATTATGTGGCATACCGGCTCAGTTGATATCGGATCTGAACACTTCGTATCAAATATCTTCAGAAAAAGACTTATACTGGCTATTGACACCCTCACGCCCCCGGAAAGGCCTGACAGCAGAAAATTCATAATGTATCTGCCAGAGGGTGAGTTGCACGAGATGGGGCTCCTCTTCTTCACATACATGATCCGGAAAGAGGGACACAATGTCCTGTACCTCGGACAGTCAACACCCTTCAACGGGTTACAGGATCTTGTTGAACGCTGGCACCCTGATTTCCTGGTTACAGGGGCACTTACAAGCCTGCCCTTCGGCAAGCCGGAAGATTATCTCAGACGCATCTCCACCTCCTTCAGGGATCAGACAATATTTGTCGGCGGTGTACTTGCATTCCATGCCGGAAAAATGTCCCTTAAAAATGTGGTTCCGTTTGATTCTTTCAACTCCCTGAAACAACACCTTTGATTCCACCCAGATGAAAAATGTCCTTTCAGGTTTTGGCCTGTTGCTGATCCTGTCCGTATCCGCCTGCACAAAGACAAATAATTATGATCTTAAAACCTGGCCTTCCGGAGCTGATCCCGGCAAGGTTGGACTTCAGCTCTCGGAAAGATACCTTGCAACTCCTCACAAGAGCAGCGGAGATGTCTCTTCTGAAGAGACACCTTCACAGATTGTCTATTCTGAGGTATGCACCTGGCTGGGAAGTCTCTGGTTCGCTGAAGCCTCAGCCAACAATGAACTTGTTGAAAAACTGCAGGAACGATTTGATCCTCTGTTTGATACACTGACACACCTGCTCCCTCCTCCCAATCATGTTGACAATAATGTCTTCGGGTCTGTGCCGTTAGAATTCTATCTGATTAACGGGGAGAAAAAATACCTTGACCTGGGACTGCACTATGCAGACAGCCAATGGACGCTGCCCGGAGATGCCGAACCTGAGGAAAAGGCATACGCAGACCGCGGGTATACCTGGCAGACACGCATCTGGATCGATGACATGTTCATGATTACCGCCGTGCAATCGCAGGCCTTCAGAGCCACAGGTGACACCAGATACATTGACCGCGCTGCCAGGGAAATGATCCTTTATCTTGATACAATACAGCTCGATAACGGCCTCTTCTACCACGCACCCTACGCTCACTTCCCGTGGGGCCGTGGCAACGGATGGATGGCTGCCGGTATGGCTGAAATCCTGCGTGCAATGCCCGCAGATCATACTGACAGGCCGCGGATTATGGAAAGCTATAAGAAAATGATGTCAACTCTCCTGACCCATCAGGCTGAAGACGGAATGTGGCGGCAGGTAATCAACGATCCTGAGTTCTGGAAGGAAACTTCATCTACGGCCATGTTCACATATGCAATGATAACCGGTGTGAAAAACGGCTGGCTTGACGAAAAAACATATGGCGCAGCAGCCAGAAAAGCATGGCTCTCACTGGTTAAATATATTGATAATGAGGGCAATGTGACCGATGTCTGCGAAGGCACCGGAACCAGCGAAGACCGCTCCCATTACATGAACCGGAAACGCAATACAGGCGATTTCCACGGCCAGGCACCGGTACTCTGGTGTGCCGCTGCGCTGCTCAGGTAAATCCTGCGGACTTAACGGCAGCCTTGGCAGAATTATTAACTTTGCCATCATGGAAAAACTGAACCTCTTCTTTGACCGGATAAAGGACCTGAGCTTCTGGCAGAGGCTCTTTCACTGGAGAAGGGTACGCAACCTCAGCTTCGACGCATACGAGGAGTTCAGGGCGCTTGCCCGCGAGGCGGAAGCGGTCCGTGAAACCACCGGCAAACTGCAGAACCGCATCACTGAACTCTCCGCTCGCAATGATAACCTCTCCCAGAGGGTACGCGAGATGGAGGTGCAGTCGGCCCGCAAGGACGCAAATATCGAGGAACTTAACGGGCGCCTTCGCGAACATTCAGCCGGCATTCAGGAACTCTCGAAAAAAGTGGCAGGCTTTGAAGCCACGCGCGAAGAAAATGTTAAGAACTATAACGAGAATATCGCACGGCTGAACCAGACAAAGGACAGCCTCGAGGCGGAACGGCGCAGGCTCACAGAAGAGAAACTCAGGGAAGCAACTGACAGGCTTGAGGTTATGAAGAAGCAATGGTCGGAGCATGAGACCGACGTGAAAAACTCAATCATGCGCATCTGTGACCTCAACCACGTAAACTACGTCGAAAAGGTCCCCTTCAGGGGGAACCCTGACAATACAATTGAGATCAGCGGTGAGTACATAATCTTTGACGCCAAGAGCCCTGCAAACGACGATCTGTCGAATTTCCCCACCTACATAAAAACACAGGCAGACAATCTTAAGAAATACGCCAGCCAGGATAATGTCAAGAAATCAATGTTCCTGGTTGTACCGACCAACACTATCGACAAAATCAAGCAGTTGACATACAGGCTGGGCGACTATGACGTATTCGTCATTACAAGGGATGCACTTGAGCCGGTGATCCTTTCGCTCAAAAAGATCGAAGAATATGACCTGGCAGAGAAGCTGAGCCCCGAGGACCGTGACAGCATCTGCCGGATAATCGGAAAGTTCGCCCATACCGCCAAGCGACGGATACAGGTCGACCAGTATTTCTCCGAAGAGTTTATTGACATAGTACTCAAAAGCCAGAAGGAGCTTCCGGAAGACATAAAAAAGCAGGTCATTGAGTTCGAGAAGTCGGAAAAACTGAATCCGCCAACTGAAAAGCGTGCCAAGATCATTTCGATAGACGAGCTTCAGAAAAAGAGTGAGGAGATAGGTGCTGAGGCTCAGTCAAAGAAACTCTCCACTCCCGTTTCTGACAATGAAAAATTATGACAAAGTGCGCCGCGAAAAGGATTTCATAGGAGAAAAGGAGCTGGATGAAGATGCACTGTACGGTATTCAGTCAGTCAGGGCACGGGAGAACTTCCCCGATAAGGGGAGATTCAGCGAGGATTGGTACCGGGCAATGGCTGTGACCAAGAGGGCTTGCTATCTCGCAGCTGCCTCTTTTTTTAAGGAAGCGGCAAATAAGTATGACCTGGCGTCAATGAATGTCAGGGTTGTACCAGGTGAAAAACTGGATGCTCTGTCGTTAGCCGCAGAAGAGTGCGCAGCCGGAAAACACTTTGAGCATTTCATTGTCCCTGCTGTTTCAGGCGGTGCCGGCACCAGCATAAACATGAACATGAATGAGATTATCGCCAACCGGGCCCTGCAGGTACTCGGCAGAAATCCCGGTGATTATGATCTCATTGACCCTATCGAGGATGCCAACATATTCCAGTCGACAAATGACGTGGTACCGACAGCCCTCCGGGTGGCGGCCATGAACCTGCTTGCAGAGCTCGGTGAGTCGATCAATGAGCTTCGCAAAAGCCTGGAAGAAATCGAAGAGAGATACCGCGCTGTGCTTCGGATCGGATATACCCAGATGCAGGAGGCCGTACCAACCACATGGGGCAGGCTCTTCAGCAGTTACAGTGACGCCCTGTCCCGTGACTGGTGGAGAGTATCGAAATGCCTTGAACGTATCAAAGTGGTTAATCTCGGAGGCTCTGCAGTGGGAACATCCATAACAGTTCCGAGGTACTTCGTAACCGAAGTTGTACCGAAACTTCAGCAACTGACCGGCCTGCCGGTGACGCGAGGGGAGAACCTTTCCGACTCTACTTCCAACCTCGACCCGCTGGTGGAAGTCCACGGCATCATAAAAGCCCACGCCGTTACAATGGAGAAGATAGCAGGAGACCTGCGCATGCTGGCATCTGACCTGCATGACAAAAGATCCCTGGCCATTCCCGCAAGACAGACCGGCAGCTCGATAATGCCAGGCAAAGTCAATCCCGTTATCCCTGAATTCGTGATCAGCTGCTCACACCGGGTTTATAGCAATGACCAGCTTGTTTCCCTGCTTTCAGCTCAGGGCTGCCTCGAACTGAATGCATATATCCCGCTGATAGGCCACGCCCTGCTTGAGAGCATTAAGACACTTATCGCGGCAGACCGCTCCATGGCTGAAAACATGATCACAGGTATGGAGATACATGCTGACGAGACGGAAAAACAGGTTTTGTCAAGTCCTGCTGTTGCCACTGCCCTCCTGCCTTTCATCGGCTATAAAAAAGCTGCAGCCCTGTCTAAAATGATGAAGGTAGAAGGGCTCAGTATATTCGAGGCCAACGAGAAGCTCGGATATCTCACCCGGGAGAAACTCACTGACATACTCAAGCCTGAGAACCTTGTGCAGGGCGGTTACCGCATGAAGGATATTGAAGAGTAAACAGATGACAGCCAGAGGAAGGGACACAAAACCCCATGTGGGGATATTCGGCCGGAGAAATGTGGGCAAAAGTTCGCTGATAAATGCACTTGTCGGTCAGGACATAGCAATTGTCTCTGATGTTGCCGGCACCACAACTGATCCGGTGAAAAAGAGCATTGAGGTGCATGGCCTGGGGCCACTTATCTTTATTGACACGGCAGGGATTGATGATACCGGTGACCTGGGTGAGCTTCGGAAAAAGAAATCGATGGCCTCGCTTAAACTTATTGACCTGGCCATTCTTGTCCTTTCAGAAAACAGGTTCGGTGATCATGAAGCCGGGCTGACGGAAGAGTTTCGCAAACTTGATATCCCATATGTGATAGTGCATAACAAGAGTGATCTCACACCTGTGACTGCCGAGCTGCGTGAACAGGTCATGAATCTCACAGGCAGGAAAGTTACGGAATACTCTGCGCTGCACCCGGAAAAATACAATCCTGAACTGTTGAGGATGATCAGGGAGGCAATGCCAGCCACAGCCCTTAAAAGCCACGGCCTGATTGGCGACCTTGTAAATCCCGGTGATATCGTGCTGCTGATCACCCCGATCGACATCGAAGCGCCTGAGGGCAGGCTCATACTGCCACAGGTACAGGTAATCCGCGACATACTCGACAATGACTGCACAGCTATAGTCCTGAAGGAGAGAGAGGTGGACGCGTTTCTGCAGCGCACCGGAATCAGGCCGGCACTGGCAATAACTGACAGCCAGGTTTTCCTTAAGGCTGACGCTTCCATCCCGCGTGATATTCCTCTGACAAGCTTCAGTATCATCCTGGCCCGGCAGAAAGGCGACTTCGCCGAGTATCTTCGCGGCACGCCGAAAATCGGGGAGCTGAAGGACGGCGACAGGGTTTTACTGCTCGAGTCTTGCACCCATAACGTCTCATGTGATGACATCGGCAGGGTTAAGATCCCGAGGTGGCTGACGAATTTTACAGGAAAGAAGCTTGAGTTTGATACTGTTGCCGGGCTTGACGCCTTTCCGCGGCCAATTGAAGATTATGCGCTGGTGATACAGTGCGGCGGATGCATGGTGACGCACCGGCAACTGCTGAACAGGCTTCGTGAGCCGAAAAAACATAATATTGCCATTACCAACTACGGCATGGCCATAGCTTATGTTCACGGCATATTCAGCCGTGCAACCGAACCGTTCACAGGACGTATAGAAAAGGCCGGAGATCTGCTCTGACCCCCGGCCATCAACAATATCATTATTATAGTTTATTCCGGCCTTTTGCTCCTTGCCAGACTTCAGACCACCTCACCGGTACCCTTCAGGTACTTGTCAAGGAATTCGAGTATCTTCGAGTAGGCCTTTATCTCGTTCTCCTTTTTCACAAATCCGTGGCCTTCATCCGGGAAGACCACGTATTCGACGGGAACTCCGGCTGCCTTAATTGCCTCAACCATCTCGTCAGACTCAACCTGCAGCACCCTCGGGTCATTGGCACCCTGGAGTATCATAACCGGATTCTTTACGTTCTGCCCGTGGAAGAGCGGTGAGATATTGTAGAGTCTAACGGAGTCAGCCGTGAAGGGATCTCCCATTTCTGTGTAGAGAGCATCCCGGAATGATGCCCAATAAGGCGGTATTGACTTAAGGGTACGCAGCCAGTTGGTCACACCGAAGAGGTTGACGCCAACCCTGAATTCATCCGGGGCCGATGTCATTGCTGCCATAGTCATGAATCCGCCATAGCTGCCGCCGACGATGCCGATCTTCTCACCGTCGATATACTCCTGTTCCTGCAGCCACTTCTTGCCCCAGATGCAGTCCTTCAGGTCCTTGTCGCCGTGATTCCGGTCATCCATCTTGTAAAAAGTCTTTCCATATCCGCTGCTGCCTCGGTTGTTGACACCAAGAACAGCATATCCGTGATTTACAAGATATTGTATGATCGGATTGTAATAAGACATTGTCTGCCCGCCAGGTCCGCCGTGGACCCAGATCAGTGCAGGCACCTTGTTTTTCTTTGTAGCGGTCAGGGGTTTGTAGTAAATTGCAGGAATCTCCAGACCGTCAAACGAAGAAAATCGTATTACCTGTGCATCGGCCAGATCAGCCGGATTTATCTCCGGGTTGAGATTGTCAGTCAGCTTTTTGATCTCCGTACTGCCGAACTCGTGGAGATAAAGATCACCCGGAGTTTTAGATGTGCCAAGACCTAGTAACATGTACTTTTCACTTTCAGAGACGGTGAGGCCATTGACGCTTGCACCAGGAACCTCCGGATAGGTAACCTTCTGCCCTGTTGCCAGGTCAGTGATGTTCACCTGAATCCGGCCATCCTCATTTATGCCGATGATCCGATACTTTTCATTCTCTGTCAGCCAGCTGCCTGTGACATCCCAGTTGGCTTCATACAGCAACTCGCGCTTTCCGGTGGCCATTGTGTACTTTACGAGATATGTAAACTCCTTCCCGGCATCGGTTGTGTAGAAAAAGGCAGTATTGTCATTCGTGAATCCCGAAGCGGAATACACTCCCGGCTTATCAGGTTCCGAGACTTCAACAGTCTCCCCGGTAGACAGGTTTATAATAAAGAGCTTTGACTCGCTTGTGGTAATTGATTTTACCGTTGCTATAAGTGACCTGTCCTTACTGGCCCCGGCGTAATCGAGACCCTCCTTATTTTCCCATAACATCTCTTCCTTCCAGTCGCCCACGTTCATTTTGTATAAATCGAAGAACCTGGGGTCACGCTTGTTGGATGTGAGGTACATTGTTTTCTTGTCGCGGCTGAAGCCGCTGAATGAAGCCTTGACATTATCGCCCGGAGTCAGATCGGTTGAAGTCCCGTCCTCATTAAGAAGGTAAATGTGATTGTTCTCATTCCCCCCCTTGTCTGCTGAGTAGAGTACCTGGCCGGTGTCATGGACATAACCGATACCAAACAGTGATTCGGTTTCGGAGAATGTCAGCTGTTTTTTGGAACCATCAGCGAAGTTAATTTCGAACAGGTTGTATATCCCTGTCTCATTACTGGTTACCAGGCCCCTGGTCTCGTCAGGCGAGAAACCTGAAAACTCAATGTTAACATTCTTGTAGAACTGGTCGATAGTATACTGCTTAATCTCCTTCTTTCCGGTACAGGAAGCGAGAAACAGAATAGCTGCAAAAACCATGAATTTTTTCATAGGCTCATTTATTAAGGGTTAATGCTCAAAAGACTCCAAAAGTTCCCGGTTGCTGCGCAACCTGCATATCAGAATGCTGACACGAATCCGGCGCTCAGCTTTCCGTATGGATCTCCGCTGAAAATATGAGTGTACTCGGCCACCAGCCTGACATTTCTCCTCAAGAGATAACCTGCATGAATCGTTCCTGAACTGTAATCCAGCTGGTCAAGGTCAGAATCGACCCAGTTTACGAGGCCTGTAAAGTACCACTTGCTCATATCGCCTTTAGGCGCATATATCAGCTCTGCAAAACCTCCCTGTGTTTTTACATCAGTCAGATGAACCTCACCGTCACCGTCAAACACATCTGAGTCGGTCCTCCATAAATACTGCACATTCAGCAGCAGCTTCCCGTCTATGTCGACCGCCAGGTCGGGACCGTACATTTTCATTTCACTGACGTAAGGGTCAGGTGCATTGTCACTTATGACCTCCCTGCCGGTGTACCCGAAAAAGCCGACTGAGACGCTGTTTCCTATGGCCTGGTTCAGTCGGAGCATGAAATTCTTGTATTTGTCCTTGTCAAAGAGGTACCCCTCTCCCGCCTCTCCGATTCCGCATCCGTTGACAATTTCCCCAACGATTGTCGTTCCCGTTGAAAATCCCTTGTCAAACATTATTCCACGGTCATATTTCAGGTCAACCGATGACTCTGACGGTTTGACGCCGTAAATCTTGTATGGCTCGAGTGTGAGCCGCAACTCGCCCTTAAACAGCGGATCTGAAGTCTGGAACTGGCCGATAAACAGGTTAATTCCTGAATTCAGTACGTCTGAATACATGAGGAATGCATCCTCAAGACCTGCAATATGGCCGCGCTCATTCATCAGGAAATAGAAATAGTACGAGAGCTTGTCTGAAAGCTCGCCGCCGGAAAGGACCTTCACCACAAATGGCGCACCGAAATCGACTGTTCCTGCATCATTGAAATTAAAGCTGGCAAAGCCGTCAATTCTGATTGCAAGCGGGAGTTCCCTGAACAGCGAAAGCCTGTCGTCTCCGGTCTGTATGAAGTAGCGTGGCGACTCATAGTCAGTCATTCTGAAACCTGCTCCTGCGAACTCATCTCCGAACGGTTTCAGGGTCGGAGCTGCCGGAGAGTGACATACCTGGCAGCTGATCTGGTACTTGCGGGCAAAGGCAGGTATGGCCGATACCTGTTCATATGGAAACACCATAATGATCATTACGGTCATTATGGCAGCCCTGGCAATGAAAGAGGTTTTCATATTAATTCTTTTAAGGTTGTCTATCAGGGAAGGATCTCGACTCTGGTTGAATGCTCATTGACCATAATTATTTCTGACTCATCAGACGGAACTTTCAGAAAGTCAGCTACCGGTTTTACAAGGAGCTGGTAGTTGAGTACGGCTCTGACCTTCATCTCACCGGGTGCGGCTTCATAGGGTATTTTGAATGTGAATTTCTCCACCTTTGTCTCCCTGGGGCCAATGCGGTAATCCACCCCCTGGGAGAATGTGTTCCACTGCATGATTGTCATATTCCCCTGCTCGTCAAAATATGGCTTCCGGAATATCCTGTTCCCGAACGGAATGCCGTCGCGCTGTACGCCCTTGAAATCGGTTAGCTTAAGCGGTATCGCCATATCCTGGTAGGCAAGGTAATCACCTGATATTGTGTATTCCTCACCCTCGAACCCCTTCTTGTCAACGTTCAGGTGATATGTTTTGCCCTTTGCGTCAGTGGCCTCGACATCGAGCCAGGCTATGCGGTCTTCCACTGATCCGGTGGGGAATTTATGGCCTGTCTTCTGGTTGAACAGCGCAACTGTAAAGACAATGTTTTCACCGGGCTCTGCAAGACGCATATCAGGTTCAATCCGAAGTTCAATTGTTCCCCTTACCTTTCCTGGGTCATGTGCGCCATGGAACAGATGCAGCCGGGCATCATCGCGCTCCTTCCCCATCAGTGCAAGGATATACGGACCTTTGGGCATGTGGCAGTCCTGGCACCGGACTCCCTCCATGGCGTAGGGTCCCTCCTTCCACTCAAGCTGGGTGCTCTTTACCCATATGCCGTAAGGATTCTTCTCATTGTGACAGTTGCCGCAGAACTCGGTTGTCCTAAAGAAATCGTTCTGAACTATCTTGTGTGCAGGCGACTGTATCTCGGGCTCCCTGCCGCTGTATTTTGTCCGCCCCGGCTCGATATAATAACTGAAATTGAATGGCGGATCAGTCTGTGCCCTCTGCGTCAGATGGCACACTTCGCACGAGACTGACTCATTGGCCATGCTCTTTTCCTCCGGACGCGGAGGAGGAAACTTGCCCACCATATATGCCATAGGCGAATGGCATCCGTTGCA
Source organism: uncultured Rikenella sp. (assembly GCA_964579645.1). Lineage (GTDB taxonomy): Bacteria > Bacteroidota > Bacteroidia > Bacteroidales > VadinHA17 > SR-FBR-E99. The sequence continues at coordinate 25,001 of CAZOHL010000006.1, forward strand.
GCCGTCGACCGGGTCTTTCAGGGCAGGATTTACTTCGGCATGCGGCACCGCAAGCTCGAAATACTCGATTTCATCCCAGTGATGAGTATAGGCCTGTGACATCATTGCCTGTGACCACTGCTCATAAATGCCCGGGTGACATGAGCGGCACTTCTGAGCCGGCTCGAAATCCTTGTACTGGTACCTGCCCTTCAGATCTTCCTGCGGCAATGACCTGATTATTGTGAAGGCCGCCAGTGTCAGCATTATTGCTGCAGGCACAATAACCGGCAGCAGGAAAGATGTTACTTTGCTTTTCATAGGTCGGAGATTAAAACCGTTTAAATTATAAAAAAAATTAATGTCGTCTAAAGAATTGCGATACAAATGAGTTAAAAAAATGTCACCGCGAACATCCGTCACATGGCAGTCTCATTTCTTTTCATATATTTGATGCTGTAAATCTGCATCATGACACGCAGCTGGACACTGGAATACAAGATCAAAATCAACCGCTCCGGATTGTATTGATTGACCCGGGAGTGGCGCCGCCAATCCGTGGTGCCGCCTTTCTGACCTTTTTTCTTTCCATTAAATCTTAATTCTGAAAACATTTAAAATACTATATCCATGGATACATTAATTATTACCGGATCAGGACTTACAGTCAATGATGTAGTCAATGTTGCCCGCCACGGCCAGAAGGTGGAGCTTCACCCCGAAGCCCGAAAAAGAATTCTCGAATGCCGCGCCATGCTTGAAAAGAAAATTGTGGCACATGAAATCATGTACGGGGTCAACACAGGCATTGGCGAGTTCTCGGAAATGGTTCTCAATGATGACCAGATCAAGGACTTCCAGAAATACCTTGTATATAATCATGCAGCAGGCATTGGTGACCCTGCGTCGGAAGAAATCGTCCGCGGCGCCATGCTTGGCCGTATCAACGTTCACGCTCACGGCAACTCCGGCTGCCGCCTTGAGATTACCGAGACCTACGTTGAGATGCTCAACAAGGGTGTCACTCCATATGCATGCCAGAAAGGTTCTGTAGGCGCCTGCGGCGACCTGGCTCCGATGTCCCAGATAGCTCTGCTGCTGATGGGCGAAGGCAAGGCCTACTACAAGGGCGAACTTCTCGAAGGCGCCGAGGCGATGAAGAGGGCAGGAATCAAGGTTCCCGGTCTGCAGGCACGCGACGGACTTGCAGCAATCAACGGCTCCAACATGCTCACCGCCATGAGCGCAATATGGCTGGTTGATGCAAACAACTGGCTGAAACAGGCAGAGATAGCCGCTGCAATGTCACTCGAGGCGCTTAAGGCCAACATGAAACCCTATGCACCCCTGCTGCACGAGGCCCGCGGTTTCAAAGGAGCAATCCGTAGCGCAAACGCAATAAACAAATGCGTTTCAGGCGGCGACCTGAAGGAAGGAAGGGTCAAGTCAAAAGTTCAGGATGCCTACTCAATGAGGTCGACTCCACAGGTTATTGGCGCCGCCCATGACATGCTCGGATATGCCCGCAGCCAGGTTGAAATTGAACTTAACGGCGTAGGTGACAACCCGATATTCTTCCCGGAAAAGAACCTCCAACTCTCAGGGGCTAACTTCCAGGGATCACCGGTGGCCGTCCCGATGGATATGGCCGGCGCATGTATCACAATGGTATCAGTAATGTCAGAACGGAGGATGAACCGTCTCAATAACCCTGCCCTCAGCGTAGGACTTCCCGATTTCCTCACCAAGGGCGCAGGAATGTTCTCAGGTCTGATGCTCAGCCAGTACACCGCTGACATGCTGATAGTTGAACAGCGCATACTTTCGATGCCTGCTTCAATACAGTCGATACCCGCAGCAGCTGACCAGGAAGATTTTGTCTCAATGGGAATGAATACCGCTATCAAGAACAACCAGATCCTTGACAATGCATACGGCATCCTGGGAATCGAATATATGGCGGCAGCACAGGCTCTTGATTTCAGAAAAAGCGAGTACAGCTTCGGCACCGGTGTGCAGAAAGCCAAGGATGTGATACGCAAACATGTGGAGTTCCTCGACATTGACCGTCCGCTCTATGCTGATCACACCACAATGAAGGAACTTGTGAAGTCATGCGAGATATTGCATGAGGTGGAAAAGACGGTGGGCAGCCTTGAATAGGCAATAGGCAGTCGGCAGTCGGCAGTCGGCTGAATGACAATGCTTTATCCCCTACTGGGAAGGTTTCTTTTTATGCCTTCTTATCAAATTCTGAATGGCCACGGCCAAGAGTTGCGCGCAGAGCATAAAGCATTGTGCTTCCAGTCAACTTCTTCAGGGCAATATTTGTTTATTATCACGGTTGTATACCTTTGGATACATAAACACAGTCCCTCATGAAGAAGTACCTTATTCTGCCACTGCTTGTTGCTGCCATGGCCTCCTGTGCCACACAGGAGCTCTACCTTAACGTGACCCAGCCTGCCCCGGTGACAATTGCTCCGGAGATAAAAACAATCGGGATCATTGACCGGTCAACCCCAACTGATCAGACAAGGTCACTTGACAACCTCGACAAACTACTCTCCCTGGAGGGAGCTGATCTCGACTCAATCGGCACCCTCGAGGCTATCAAGGGTGTTACTGAGGAACTTGCTGCAAATGACCGCTTCAACGAGGTTAAACTCCTTGACGGTCTGCAGTTCAGAACCAGCAGCCTGGCCGGACTTCCGGCCCCGCTGTCATGGGACCAGGTGGATATGATCTGTAACGAGAACGGAACCCAGGCTCTGTTCGCACTTGAAATGTACGATACAGATACCAGGGTCAATTATTCAACCGAGCCTACAAAGGTTAAAACCCCTCTGGGAGATATCCCTGCACTTCTCCATAAAGCCTCCATGGAGACCCTCGTGAAGACCGGATGGCGCATTTACTCTCCGTCAGACCGTGCCATACTCGATGAATACATTGTGGCTGAATCTATAGTCTTCGGGGGTCAGGGGGTCAACCCTGTTGCGGCCGTGGCCGGAATGGTTAACAGGAAGCAGGCTGTCAGGGAAGTAAGCCGAAAGGCAGGCAACATTTATGCTATGCGCCTTATTCCGTACAGGCTAAGGGTCACACGCGACTACTTCGTCAAGGGTACAGACAATTTCAAGATTGCTAAAAGAAGGGCCCAGCTTGGGAAATGGGATGATGCTGCCGAACTATGGCAGCTTGAGACCACAAACCCGAAAATGAAGGTGGCCGGAAGAGCCCATTATAATATGGCCATTATCAGCGAGATAAACGGCGATCTTGACGCCGCAACTTCATGGGCTCAGAAAGCATACTCTGATTATCGCAACAAGCTTGGTCTGCGATATGTCAGGATCCTTGAGAACCGCAGATACAATGAGGAAGTCCTGAAATACCAGGAACAAAGGTAAAGACTACCTTTTCTGCCTCATCCATCCCTGAGAATTGCAGTCAATATTTCTACCTTTATGGCTGCAAATGCAGATATTATGAAACGCACTCTCCTTACCTCACTTATCATGGGACTGGCATCTCTTATTTCAACAGGGCAGGATAAGGACCTGCTGAAATATGTGAATCCCTTTATCGGTACCGATAAGATGGGCCATACATTTCCGGGAGCTACTGTCCCTTTCGGGATGGTGCAACTCTCGCCTGACACCGACACACTGCCATATGAGGTTAACGGTGGCTATAACAGGGATGTCTATAAATACTGCGCCGGATACCAGTACGCTGATCAGACCATTGTCGGATTCTCCCATACTCATTTCAGCGGCACAGGGCACTCTGACCTTGGTGACATTCTCCTGATGCCCACAACCGGGCCGTTGCAGCTGAACCCCGGCACGGCTGATGAACCGGAAAAAGGATACCGTTCACGGTTTTCACACAGTAACGAAAAGGCTTCGCCTGGTTTCTATTCGGTCCTGCTCGATGATAATGACATCCTTGCCGAGCTGACGGCAACAACACGCACCGGAGTCCACCGTTACACCTTCAATAAGGGAGGTGAAGCACATGTCATCCTGGACATGGTACACGGTATCTACAATGACGCGGGCAAGAATGTATGGACATTCATCCGGGTGGAAAATGACACACTGATCACCGGTTTCAGGCAGACAAGCGGATGGGCCCGCACACGGTCCCTTTATTTCGCCATCGCATTCTCCAAACCTTTTTCCTCCTACGGATTTCGCGATGACTCCCCGGCAAGGGTCTACAGGGGCTTCTGGCGCCGCTTCGACCAGCGTACCAATTTTCCCGAGGCAGCAGGACGGAACATAAGGGGACATTTTGACTTTGCCACACAACCGGGCGAACAGATCACAGTAAGAGTATCCATCTCACCTGTCAGCACTGCAGGAGCGGTGGCCAATATGCTTGCAGAAGCACCCCGGCCTGACTTTGACGGCATCAGGCTGCGCGCCGAAGCATCGTGGAGTAAAGAACTCGAAAGAGTGAAGGTTGAAATGGAAAACGAAGAGCAGATGACCAGCTTCTATACATCACTCTACCATACGTTCCTCTCCCCCACTGTCTACATGGATTCCGACGGAAGCTACAGGGGCCTCGATCAGAACATCCACCATGCTGAAGGCTTCACCAACTATACAACTTTCTCCCTGTGGGATACATACAGGGCGCTGCATCCTCTATTCACAATAATCCAGCAGGAACGGACGGCAGACATGATCAATTCGATGCTGGCACACTATGATCAGAGCGTCCATCATATGCTTCCCGTATGGTCACACCATGCCAATGAGAACTGGTGCATGATAGGCTACCACGCTGTGCCGGTCATTGCTGATGCCATTGTCAAGAAGATCAAAGGATTTGATTATGAACACGCCATGACGGCGTGCGTCACTACTGCCCGCAATGGCTGGTATGACGGCCTTGATGATTACATGAAGCTGGGATACGTTCCCGACGAACGCAGCGGATCTTCGGTCTCCGTCACCCTCGAGTATGCCTATGACGACTGGTGCATTGCACAGGCCCTGAAAAACATACAGGATGAAAAACTGCCGTTGATTTCTGATGATCTGTATAATGAATTCCTCCGCCGGTCATGCAACTATCTGAATGTCTGGGATCCGTCATCCGGTTTCATGAGGCCCCGGAAGAGGGACGGCAGCTTCAGGGAAAATTTCGATGTACTGAGCACACATGGTCAGGGATTCATTGAAGGAAATGCATGGAACTACAGCCTCTATGTACCTCATGACCCCGCAGAACTGATACGCCTCCACGGCGGGAAGAAAAGATTCACCGAACATCTCGATTCCCTCTTCACAATGTATCTTCCCGAAAGCTTTTTCGCCGAAACGGAGGATATCACCCGCGAGGGCATAATAGGCAACTATGTCCACGGAAACGAACCGTCACACCATGTGCCTTACCTGTATAATCACGCCGGCGCCCCGCGTAAGACACAGTACTGGGTAAGGCACATAATGGACCACAAGTACCTTCCGGCCCCTGACGGTCTGAGCGGCAATGACGACTGCGGTCAGATGAGCGCCTGGTATATCTTCAGCGCACTGGGATTCTACCCGGTGGCACCTGGCTCTGACCGGTATGACCTGGGCAGCCCGCTGGTCAAAGAGGCTTCAATTAACCTTGAAAACGGAAGGAAATTTACGGTGACAGCTGTGAACCAGGGTCCGGGGAACGTCTACGTCAAAAAAGCAGAGCTGAACGGTGTGAAACTTGACCGTCTCTGGATAACCCACGACGAAATAATGCAGGGCGGCAGCCTCGTGTTTTACATGAGCAGGTAAGCGCCTCCCTGACAGAGCTGCAAGAACTTAAGCCTTCCCCGGATGACTGTGTCCGTCAACCACAGATGGCCTGTGAGGCGTCAGGACTGAAGCCTGCCCGGTGGAGCTGAGTGCCAGCCTGTCTGATTACCTCTTCAGTACCGGCTTAATCCAGTCTGCCGGTAAGCCGCCGAACCGCGATTCGCCATCGCCGCTCTCAACTGTCAGCTCAAGTTCCTTCACTCCTTCCACGGAAACCTCCATGAGGGCCTGCGGATCATCAGAGCCCATGGCGCCGCTGCGCCACAGCTCCCTTCCGTCGCCCCTGACCACGAATACAACCGTCTGGCCAGGCCGCGACCGGCGGACATTGTCGTCAACCGAAATATTCGCACTCAGAACGGAGAAGACTCCTCCCAGGTTATACTTCCTGGCCGAGCCGCCTGACATGCCGAAACTGTCAGGGTAGCGCTTGCTGTCAACGATTACAGGCCATGAATACCATGACCTGGGACCTGTCCAGCTCAAATCCGAAAGAGAAATCTCTCCCGGCAGCAATTGTGAAAGAGTGAAGGTGACGTCATACTTCCTGGTATCATTCGCGTTGCGCTGATTGATTGTACCATCGTCCCACACCGTGCGCACATCAACGGTATATTCCCTGAGGGGATCAAGATTTTCTATCAGGTAGAATGAATTTGGTGTGTAGCCCATCAATTTCCCGTCGAGGTACACCTGGTAACCAGAATTGAGATAGTATTGCGATCTCCAGGTTACGCGGGCGGCATTCAGCCCCTCCGGCTCCACGCTGATACCGTCAGGCTGCCTGACTGTATAGCTGTATGCATAGTCAGGCTCGAAGGAGACACTCCAGGAGATGTCACCCGAGACGGGAGCGGTAAATGAAACCTCTGCCCACCCCTGGTGAGAACTTGCCTGAACGTCGAGCTTCTTTTTCCCGGCGACAGCTGTGGCGGTCTTCACCCTGAAATATTTCCCTCTCGGACAGGCGAAATGAAGCTTGTACTCATTCCCTGCCGGCAGGGTACTGACCCCACTGATGACAGTGCCCTGTTCATCTGAACGGAGCTCCCTGAGGTCAACCCATCCCTGAGTTATATGACGGCTTGTGCTGACCAGCTGAATCTTTCCGTTGTCAGGAACAAGAGTCAAAACGCGTACGCTGGCAGGCATTATCTCAAGAGCGGTACCTGTTTCCCATGCTCCCATATACTCGCTGTTCCAGTAATCAAATACATGAACCGGAGCATCTGTCTCAATGCCAAGTTCCTTCCAGTTAAGGTTCAGGGTGACCGGTTTTGCTCCATCAAGATTGAAAAGGCCGGTGACATCATACTGCCGGCCGAGGTGATTCACCTTCAGATCCCAGATCCGCTTGCGCGCTTCTGACGGGAAGAGGTCGAGGGGCCGAATGTCAGTGGCAGGGTAAACCTTGCGCATCATATCCACCCTTTCGGCTGAGAGGTCGGTGAGCCTGTCCGACGACATGAGTGCCTGGCCCGTCAGACCCTGCAATGTTGCCCACACCCGAGCCTGCTCAATTGTGAGCGGCTGACGCAGCAGCATGACGTCAGGGTCAGTGTACCATACGATGTTGTGCTGCCAGTAACTTTCCATTGTGGGGTCAAGCGCAGTAAAAAAGCCGTCCCAGCCCAGGACCACATCGCCCCCTGTACGCGAGCCGTCCATGATACCGGCGCCCTCTACAGGCAGACCCCAGCAACCTAGGAGGTAGCTCTCATTGCCTATCGCATCCCTGACAATGTCAAGGGTGATCCTGTAAAGTGAGTCAGCCGCACCACCAGGCACAGCCATGAATTCAGAGTGTTTGTCATATTCTTCAACCACGATCGGCTGACCGTCTATCTTGAAATATTCATACCCCCAGCCATGCATTGTCGAAAAAAGATCATGGAAATACTTTCTGCCGGCCCCGGAAGTCGGATCAAGAAGCCAATCTCCTTCCCATGTTTTCGAGGGGGAGGTACCGTCAGGTTTGAGGATGAAGACCCCTGGGTAGTTTTTGACCACCTCGGCGTTTGACTGGCCATGAGGTGCAATCCAGATGCCTGGCACCAGTCCCTTGGATTTGATATAGGCAGCAAGGTCAGCCATCCCGCCTTCAAAGTTGGGATCAAACCCGGTCCAGTCACGCGAACCTTTCCTGCCGGAGGCTGACAGAGCCTGCCAGCCGTCATCAATCTGCACATATTTTGCACCATACGACTTCAGGTTGGCAGATATCCAGTCGGTGTTCAGCCTTACCTCACGGTCAGTGATATGCTGATAGTAGTAGTACCAGGTGCACAACCCTGACGGTGGCAGCGGGAATATATCCTTTGGGATGGGCTTGTAGAATTTCACCCCGAGGGTATCACGGTAATAATTTTTAATAACCGTGCCATCCTTCAGGGTTACCTGATCCTTTGCCGGGTCAAATGTACCCTGGGCCACAGGTGTATTCACCTCTCCCAGGGTCATAATGAACAGGTCGCCGTTAGCGCCGTCGTTGATTCTCACAGGTATCACCCTGGGCCATTCGGTCACGGGGCCGGCCCATACATCAGCTTGATTCTGTGACTTTTTCTGGGCTGACATCTCAGCGGTAGCTCCCGCTGCCATCAGCATGCCGGTAACCAGAATCAGGATAACACTATTTTTCATGATCTTTAAATGTATTTTTTACACTTTAAACCTAATTGTAAATTTACATTATTTTGTGGGAAAAGGCACACCTGGTATTGTATAACACATTTCTACCCGCTCAGCAACGGTTGCCCTTTCACAGCAATTGAAAAGTACGGGCCAATTCTGTGGGACCCGGCTCAGAATAGTACATGAAAAAAGCCGGACCCATGCTGCAGGATCCGGCTCAGAATTTCCTTATGAATTCTATTTGTTCTGATAGGCCTGAGCTCCTCTGTCGAGCCATTCTATGTATGCCTGGATATCGAAGTTTGTACCGCGGGTTTCGATCAGGGGTTTACCCTCCGGGTCAACAATGGCATAGAGGGGCAGGGTGTTTGTATTGAACATTGATATTTCAATGTCCTCGTTCTTTTTCCCGATAGTCTTTTTCTCCTTTCCGTCTACCTTAGAAACGAACACCTCGTTCTCCGGCAGTTTTGTGCGGTCATCAACATAAAGGGCCACCAGCACGAAGTTATCGCGCAGTCTCTGCTGCACACCCGGATCTGACCAGACTCGTGCATCCATCTCCTTGCAGTTGGCGCAGGCATGACCCTTGAAGTCGATAAGCACCGGCTTGCCCAGTTTCCTGGCACATGCCAGTCCCTGCTCAAGGTCGAAATAACCCTGCAGCCCATACTCAAAGTGAAGGAAATCTGCATATTTCGGTTCCTCGCAGAGGGAAGCTCCGGCCGTGGTCAGGGTCCCTCCGGCAATAGTCCCGGGCGCCAGTGATCCCGGCATCATTATCCCCGGTGCGGCTGATCCTCTGTTCTCGCTGATAGCCTTCAGCAGGTTGAATCCTGAAGTCTCCCTGGGAGGCAGAAGTGCTGAGATTCGCGTGAGCGGCGCTCCGAACAGCCCCGGAACAAGGTAAAGGGCAAAGGTGAACGAGGCGATTATAAGCACAAGCCTGAAGACGCCTATGTGAGGCACATCACTGTCATGTGCGAATTTGATTTTGCCCATGAGGTAAATTCCCAGCAGGACAAACAGGACGATCCAAATAGCCAGGTAAATATCCCTGGAAAGGATACCGAGGTTGTAAACAGTATCAATCGTTGAGGCGAACTTAAGGCTGAAGGCCAGCATAATAAATCCCAGCACCACTTTCACCGAGTTAAGCCATCCGCCCGACTTGGGCATCTTCTGCATCCATGAGGGGAAGAGGGCAAAAAGGGTGAAGGGCAGTGCGAATGCAAGGCCGAATCCGAACATCCCTATAGTGGGACGAAGAACATCACCTGATGCTGCCTCAACGAGCAGTGCGCCAACTATCGGCCCGGTGCATGAGAATGATACAAGAACCGTTGTAAGACCGAGGAAGAAAGCCGCCACAGCGCCTCCCCTGTCAACCTTCGAGTCCGTGGAACTCACCCATTTTGAGGGAAGCACCATCTCAAACGCACCGAAGAATGATGCGGCAAATATCAGGAAGAGTGAAAAGAACAGCAGGTTCGGGATCCAGTGCGTGCTCAGGGTATTTGCGAATCCGGCACCAGCGCTTGTGAGTGATACTATGATGCCCAGTGAAGAGTACAGAAGCACTATTGTTAGTCCGAATATCAGGGCCTTGCCTACTGCTGAACCCTTTGACCCGCCTCCCTGCGAGAAGAACGCCACTGTCATAGGTATCATCGGGAAGACGCATGGGGTGAGTATCCCGGCCAGGCCGGCAAGCATAGAGAGAAGGAAGAATTTCAGGAAGCCTTTTCGGGGTTTATCTACCGGAACGGTGGTTCCTGCCTCCTGTTCATCTGCCGGGGAGGAAGTCACAGTATCCCCGCCTATATTGACCGAGAACTCAACGTCGCGCGGAGGAAGGCATTGCGAGTCGTCACATGACATGAATGTAACAAAACCGCTGACAGTAACCGGCAGTTTGCTGACGGTTATTTTCTGCCTGAACTCGACTGTGCCGCTGTGCATGCCAATGTCCATCCCGAAGCTGTTGTCGAACTTGACTTCCGGCTGGTTAATTGCCACCGGCTTACCATCCAGGGTATAGTCCTGAGGCGTTTCAAACGTGAAACTGGTGGCAACCGGCCCACCCTCGGGGAGGTCCATTGCGTAAAGATGCCATGTATCATCAATTGTGGCAGTCATTACGATTTCATAATTGTTTTCTGCGGTCTTTTCGCTTTTGAAGCTCCATGCCACCGGTTCAAGGACCTGTGCATTGACGAACGCTGTGTGTATCAGCAGGAACGCTGCAAATGCCAATGATTTTCTGTTTGCCATGTCTCGGTTTTTCAGGCCACAAAAATAACGAAAAATATATAAATCAGATACTTGACTTCGCCTTTATGATAGCCTACCTTTGATCATAACAACCAGTCATCAAAAATGTTAAAAGCATGACACGGAGGGCTGCCTGTTTCGCACAGTGGCAATTGACGACAGGAAAAATGGTGACGGGATAATGGCCGAAGTGCACTATAAAATAAATTCCTTCCGGCTCAATCGATGAACTGAATAACTATGGCGACTTTCTAAACAGAAGAGCGTCACAGATTTTTTGTTTTGTTGATATTCTCTCTTATATTTGTTTATTCTTTGTTAAGAATTATTCTTACATAATGAAAATTGAAGATTACAGAACAAGGCTCAGGGATAGCGGGCTGAGGATCACCCCCCAGAGGCTCGCAGTATACGAGGCAGTTGATCTGCTTCATGACCATCCCACCGCTGAGGAGGTCAGTCAGTATATCAGGCAAAAACATCCGGACATCGCACTGGGAACGGTCTATAAAACCCTTGAGACACTTGCGGAAAGGAATATACTGAAAAGAGTAAAGACTGACAGCGGCCTCCTCAGGTATGATGCGGTTGATGAAAGACACCACCATATCTACTGTACCCATTGTGACCGCATAGAGGATTACTATGACGCCGGGCTGACAAAAATACTTTATGACTATTTCGAAAGCCACCGCATTCCAGATTTCAGGATCGAGGATATAAAACTGCAGATTGTAGGGAAATACACAGATAAAAGTGAAGCCGTGCTGAAAACAGGAAAACAATCCCGAACCCATAAGCTGATAAGCGACAGATGATCAGACTGTTACTCATAACAGCCGGGACGGTATCACTGGCACTGGGTATCATCGGGATTTTCATCCCGGTGCTTCCCACTACCCCGTTCGTGCTCCTCTCGGCAGGCCTCTGGGTCAAGAGCTCACCTGCACTCTACCGCAGGGTTGTCAACGGCAGGATTACCTCGGCATACCTTTCTCCCGGGGCACAGAAGAAAGCCGGTATATGGGCGATGGCTATAATGTGGACAATGATCCTGCTTACCGTTTTCCTCTGGGTAACCAATATCTGGCTAAAAACAGCGCTGATAGCGGTCGGAGTAACCGGAACAATCTTCAAGATCAGGTTTTTTTTCGGCAATAGGACAAATAAGACAGACAGCAACCATTAAAAATCCCGCAAATATGAAAAAGAAGAAGCTTACAACAGCTGCCGGCAGGCCGTTCTTCGAGAACGAAGACAGCATGACCGCAGGTCCCAGGGGACCGGTCCTTCTCCAGGACTATCATCTCCACGAGAAACTGGCCCACTTCAATCGCGAACGCATCCCCGAGCGTGTTGTGCATGCCAAGGGAACAGGCGCTTTCGGTACCTTTACCGTCACAGGTGACATAACAAAATACACGAAGGCGAAACTCTTCAGTAAAGTAGGCAACAAATGCCGCGTACTGGTCCGCTTCTCAACCGTAGGAGGTGAAAAAGGAAGCGCTGATACCGAGCGTGATCCCAGGGGCTTCGCTGTCAAATTCTACACTGAGGAGGGCAACTGGGACCTTGTAGGCAACAACACCCCGGTCTTTTTCATCAAGGATGCGAAGAAGTTCCCCGACTTTATCCATACCCAGAAGCGTGATCCGAAGACCAACCTCAAGAGCCCGACAATGATGTGGGATTACTGGAGCCTTAACCCGGAGAGCCTCCACCAGGTGATGATACTGTTCAGCGACAGGGGCACGCCCGACGGTTACAGGTTCATGAACGGATACGGCAGCCATACCTTTTCGATGTTCAACAAGAAGAACGAAAGTGTATGGGTAAAGTTCCACTTCAAGACACAGCAGGGCAACAAGACCCTCACGGGCCCACAGGCCGATGAACTTCGTGGGAAGGACCCCGACTACTCGCAGCGCGATCTTGTTGAGGCAATAAGCCGGAAGGATTTCCCGAAGTGGACCCTGAAGATCCAGGTAATGACAGAAGCCCAGGCCAAAAAGTTCAGATGGAATCCCTTCGACCTCACCAAAGTATGGCCGCATAAGGAGTTTCCACTAATCGAAGCCGGCGTGATGGAGCTGAATGAGATCCCGTCAAACTACTTCGCCGAGGTGGAACAGGCCGCCTTCGCCCCCTCCAATACAATTCCGGGCATAGGCCTTTCACCTGACAAGATGCTGCAGGGACGTATACTCGCTTATCCTGATGCACACCGTTACAGGCTTGGCGCCAACTATGAGCAGCTCCCGGTAAACAGGCCAATCGTGCCTGTGCACAATCACCAGAGGGACGGGTTTATGGCTCTCAACGGCAACGGAGGATCGGCTCCCAACTACTTCCCGAACAGTTTTGACGATATCGAGGCCGGCAAGGAATACAAGGAACCGCCAATGAGCATTGAATCTGATGTGGCAGACACATGGGACCGTAACCAAAACGACAATGACCACTACTCGCAGGCAGGAGCCCTGTTCAGAAAAGTCATGACCGACCAGGAGAGAGCCAATACAGTGGCAAACTTTGTGGGAGCCCTCAAGGGTGTATCCGGCCCGAAGAAAAAAGAGATCCTGTTGCGCCAGCTTGATCATTTCAACAAGGCCGACAAGGAACTCGCAGTACTTGTTGCAAAGGGGCTCGGAATAAAGTACCCGGCAAAATAATCCGTAACCAAAATTCTAAAAACAGGTCAATATGGCACAAAAAGGAAGAGAAATCGTAAAGATGAATGTTGATGAACTCATCAACCTTCTTAACAAGGCGCTGGCCGACGAGTGGCTGGCTTACTACCAGTACTGGATAGGCGCCAAGGTGGTCAAGGGTCCGATGAAGGATGCCGTGATCGCTGAGCTCGATCTCCATGCAACGGAAGAATTGTCGCATGCAGTGCTCCTTACAACAAGGATAGTGCAGCTCGGCGGAACACCGGTGCTTTCACCGGCAGAATGGATGAAGATAACCAACTGCGGTTATGACGCACCCACCGATCCGTATGTCGAAAAGGTACTGGAACAGAATATCAAAGGCGAACAGTGCGCAATCAAAGTGTACAGTCATCTGCTCGATCTTACCCGCGAAGGCGATCCGGTTACATACAACATCATTCTTACTATCCTGTCTCAGGAGGTCGAGCATGAGGAGGATCTTGATGCACTGAGGGAGGACCTTGAGCTGATGCTGGCGAGAAGGAAATAATAAATTATTAATCAAATAAATACATATTATGGACAACACACAAATAAATGCAATGCCCCGCATAGGCGACAAGGCACCGGAATTCAAGGCGGTAACAACGCAGGGCGAAATCAATTTCCCGTCAGACTACTCAGGCAGCTGGGTGATTCTCTTCAGCCATCCGGCTGACTTCACCCCGGTATGTACAAGCGAGTTTATGACGTTCGCCTCTATGGAGGCGCAGTTTGCAAAAGCCAATACGAAACTCGTCGGTCTCTCCGTTGACGGACTTTACAGCCACATCGCATGGCTGCGCACAATCAAGGAGAAGATCGAGTATAAGGGTATGAAGAACGTGGAGGTGAATTTCCCCCTGATTGAGGATATAACCATGTCAGTGGCCGGTAAATACGGCATGATGATGCCGGGAGAAAGCAGCACCAAGGCTGTCAGGGCCGTATTCTTCATTGACCCCAAGGGGATCATACGCACAATCATCTATTATCCGCTCAGCCTTGGCCGTAACTTCCAGGAGCTTTACAGGGTGGTTGTCGGCCTTCAGACTGCTGATGCATTCTCCGTTGCACTGCCTGCCGACTGGCAGCCGGGTGATGATGTGATCGTTCCCACAGCCGGATCATGCGGAGTTGCCAAGCAGCGTATGGAGAGCAAGGACGAGATGACATGCTATGACTGGTTCTTCTGCACGAAGAAACTTGACAAGCAGAAGGTTCTTGATACCGTATTGAAAAAATAACTACGGGAAAGTTTGATCAGATCAGAGGGTGGCTCACTGAACAGGGTCACCCTCTGTATTTGATCAGCTATTGGTTTCTCAGTACAACCGGAAGACTTTAATCCGGGGCTGGTAAACTGGTCAGTATGACTTTGCATGCACGTTGCGTACCGCACGCCCCGATGGGTCATTCTGGTTCCTGAACGACTCATCCCATGCTAGCGCCTCGGCGGTGCTGCAGGCAACTGACGGCACCGAGGGAACTGTCATTGCGGCGGTTTCAGAGGGAAAATGCTCTGTGAAAACAGACCGGTAGAAATACTCCTCCTTAGTCATTGGGGTGTTCACCGGGAATCGGAAACGGGCGGCAGACATCATTTCATCGGTGACCTTTTCGGAGGTCAGCAACTTCAGGGTATCGATCCAGTTATATCCCACCCCGTCAGAAAACTGTTCTTTCTGACGCCACACTATGTCTTCCGGGAGGTAATCCTCAAAGGCCTTCCTGAGGACCCACTTCTCCATCCTGCCGTTTACAGCCATTTTGTCTGCAGGGTTGAGCCTCATTGCAACGTCAAGGAACTCCTTGTCAAGGAAAGGCACCCTTCCTTCCACTCCCCACGCCGCAAGTGACTTGTTTGCGCGCAGGCAGTCATAAAGATGGAGCCTGGAGAGCTTCCGCACTGTCTCCTCATGGAACTCGCGCGGACCCGGAGCCCGATGAAAGTAAAGGTATCCGCCGAATACCTCATCGGCCCCCTCCCCGGAAAGGACCATCTTCACTCCCATCGATTTTATCACCCTCGCCATAAGGTACATGGGGGTTGAGGCCCTGACAGTCGTAACGTCATAGGTCTCAAGGTAATATATGACATCGCGTATCGCATCGAGGCCCTCCTGGACCGTAATGTGAATCTCATGATGCACCGTGCCGATGTGGTCAGCCACCCTTCGTGCCGCTGCCAGGTCAGGCGATCCCTCCAGCCCGATTGCGAAGGAGTGCAGCTGCGGCCACCAGGCGTCAGCCTGGTCATCGGTCTCAATTCGCCTTGCGGCATATTTCTTCGCGATAGCCGAAATTACTGAGCTGTCAAGTCCTCCCGAAAGCAGTACACCGTATGGGACATCCGACATCAGCTGGCGGTGAACAGCTTTCTCAAGAGCCTCCCGCAGGGCGACAATGTCAGTGCCATTTGCCTGCACTGTATCATATGAGGCCCAGTCGCGGTTGTACCATTTTTTCATGACACCATCCCTGCTGAAGAGGTAATGTCCCGGGGGAAATGTCTCAATCTTTCTGCATATACCCTCCAGAGCCTTAAGCTCGGATGCAAAGTACAGGTTGCCGTGCATATCCCATCCCATGTAGAACGGGATGATTCCGATATGATCACGGGCAGCCAGGTAACAGTCGTTCACCTCGTCATAGAGCACAAATGCAAAGATCCCGTTAAGCTCATCCAGAAAATCACAGCCGCGGTCGGCATAGAGCGCAAGGATAACCTCGCAGTCGGACTTCGTTGTAAAATCATACCTGTCGCGGTAACGCTCCCGTATTTCCCGGTGATTATAGATCTCGCCGTTAACTCCAAGAATAAGTTTGCGGTCACGGCTGTACAGGGGTTGGCGGCCCGACTGCACATCAACAATTGAAAGCCTCTCATGGGCAATGATTGCTTTCTCTCCGCAATATATCCCTGACCAGTCGGGTCCGCGATGCCTGAGTTTACCGGACATCCCGAGAACCTGCTGACGCAGATCCTCAGCCCTCACCTTAAGGTCAAAAACACCAACAACACCACACATACGATAAAAATAAATTATGATTTAAAGGGAGTAAATGTAATTGTTTTATGTTGTTTTTGTGGCGTTTTAATTATGCTTTTTAACCTATTTGTTATGTTTGGTATATTTCTTATATTTTTTTCTTAATGGTCTACAACCAACGAATGTTGGATATTGCCTTGTCCTACAATGCTGTAACCCCTACGGGGTATTAAATGGTACTTCATAGCCATATATATGCAATGCTGTAACCCCTACGGGGTATT
>CAZOHL010000006.1:41773-51789 GCA_964579645.1 uncultured Rikenella sp.
TACTTCATAGCCATATATATGCAATGCTTTGACCCCTGCGGGGTATTTAACTGTCCCCGTAATGACTGCCTACTGCCGACTGGTACTGCTGACTGAATAGAAATCATTCCCCTTATCATCTGTCAGGATGAAGGCAGGCATGTTTTTAACTACTATTCTCCTGACAGCTTCCATGCCAAGTTCCTCAAAATCAACCACCTCAACCGAGAGGATGTTTTCAGCAGCAAGTATGGCGGCCGGACCTCCGACAGATCCCAGGTAAAAACCGCCGTGCTTCTTGCATGAATCTGTCACCTGCTGTGAGCGATTTCCTTTGGCCAGCATAATCATGGAACCACCAAGACTCTGGAAGAGATCAACGTAAGCATCCATCCTCCCTGCAGTTGTGGGTCCGAATGATCCGGAGGCCATCCCCTCAGGAGTCTTTGCCGGTCCGGCATAGTATACCGGATGGAGTTTGAAGTATTCCGGCATCGGGTTACCCTCATCGAGCATCTGTTTGATACGCGCATGGGCCATATCGCGCGCAACTATCAGTGTACCTGTGAGACTCAGCCGCGTCTTTACCGGGTATTTGCTCAGCTCGGCCAGTATTTCCTTCATGGGTCGCTCCAGGTTAATCTCAACCGGTTTGTCGAGCTCGGGAGCCTTTTCCGGAAGGAATTTACCGGGCTCCGTTTCAAGTTGTTCAATGAAGATTCCTTCCGCGGTGATCTTACCCTTGATGTTCCTGTCGGCGCTGCAGCTTACCCCTATTCCCACCGGGCATGATGCGGCATGACGCGGCAGACGGATAACCCTGACATCATGAACAAAATACTTGCCACCGAACTGTGCCCCCACCCCATACTCCTGGCAGATCTTTTCGACCTTCTCCTCCCACTCCAGGTCGCGAAAAGCACGGCCGGCAGAATTGCCCGAGGTTGGAATATCATCAAGATACCCTGCCGAGGCCAGCTTCACAGTTTTAAGAGTCATTTCAGCAGAAGTTCCGCCGATTACAAAGGCAAGATGATATGGCGGGCAGGCTGCCGTACCAAGATCCTCTATCTTCTCACGGATGAACTTCCTGAGCGAAGCTTCGTTCAGCAATGACTTCGACTGCTGGTAGAGGAATGTCTTGTTGGCAGAACCGCCACCCTTTGCAATAAACAGGAAACGATACTCATCTCCGGGGCATGAGGCTATGTCAATCTGTGCCGGGAGATTGCTGCCGGTATTCTTCTCCCCGAACATTGATGACGGAACAATCTGCGAATACCGCAGGTTTTTTTCATTGTAGGTCTCCCATATGCCACGGCTCAGATGGAGCGAATCATCTATCCCGGTATACACATCCTCGCCCTTCCAGGCCATCACTATGGCAGTGCCGGTATCCTGGCACCAGGGCAGCCTCCCTTCCGCCGAAATTACTGAGTTACGAAGCATCACCCACGCTACAAAACGATCATTGTCCGTAGCTTCCGGATCCCGAAGAATCATCGCAAGCTTTTCAAGGTGAGACGTGCGAAGGTAAAAGTTGACATCACTAAATGCCTGTCGCGCCAGGGTTCTGAGCGCTTCAGGCTGAACTTGCAGGATCTTCCTGCCGCAGCATTCGGTCATCCTGACATGATCAACCGAGATCCGGCGATACCTTGTCACATCCCTGCTGTGCTGGAATGGCTTTTCATATACGAAATCTCCCATGACTGTTTTGTTTTTAAGGGCTTTACCCTATCAAAGATAGGAAGGCAAGAGGCAGCAGGCAATAGGCAGTAGTGAAATAGTTATTTGAAATGCGTCTAAATAAGCAAATTCGGCAAAAATTGTTGCTCAGGCCGAAAACGTTTGAAATAACTGAACCAACGCAAATGCCCGAAAAATGAGCGTTTAGAAGCCCCCTGATTGTATTGCCGAACCGGATTTTCAACTTAATTTTGAATAAGTTAACGGAACAGGGTAATAAAACTAACAGCAGAACTAGCATGAATGTGATCTACAGACGCAAGCCAAGACTGTCACGCTGGCAGATCTGGAACATGAGCTTCGGATTCCTGGGCATCCAGTTTGGCTTCGCCCTTCAGAACGGTAATGTAAGCCGTATTTTTCAGACTCTGGGTGCGGAGATTGACAATATTCCCATACTTTGGATCGCAGCACCGATAACAGGTCTGCTTGTTCAGCCCATCGTGGGACACATGAGTGACCGGACCTGGAACCGGCTCGGGCGTCGACGTCCTTATTTCCTCACCGGTGCAATCCTCGCCTCTCTTGCCCTGGCCATCATCACCAACTCGCCTACCTGGATTTTCGCTACAGTGATGCTGTGGATCATGGACGCATCCATCAATATTTCCATGGAACCGTTCCGTGCATTCGTGGGCGACATGCTTTCGTCAGAACAGCGAACATCCGGATTTGCAATGCAGAGCTTCTTTATCGGCGTCGGTGCGGTCATCGGAAGCTTCCTGCCCTGGATTCTTGCCAACTGGTTCAATGTGCCTGAGGTTCCCGCCGAGGGGAAACTGATACCTTTCAACCTGAAACTTTCGTTCTACATCGGCGCGGCGGCGTTACTTCTTGCAGTGCTCTGGACAATTATCCGGACAAAGGAATACTCGCCCGCCGAACTCGAGGAATTTGAAAAAGGAGAAAGAATTGCCAGGGGTGAGCCGCTTGCAGAGAAGTCCGTTTCAGAGCATGCAGAAACAGGCAGCAATATCAATTTTTATCGTCCCGGTATAATATGGCTGTCGGTTGGCCTGGTGCTTACAATCATCCTCTCTCAGGTTAACCTGGAGAAGGAGCTGTATGTCGTTACCGGTGGCGTATCGCTCTTCGGGTTGTTGCAGGTAATAGCAGGGTTCCTGAAGGCGGGCGGCAAAGGCAGCAACGGACTGAACAGCATCCTGACCGACCTCAAGCATATGCCTGCCACCATGGGTCAGCTTGCAGTGGTGCAGTTCTTTACATGGTTTGCCCTCTTCTCATTGTGGATTTACACCACATCGGCCGTCACCTCAAAAATATACGGCACAAGTGACACTACCTCTCTTGCCTATAATGAAGGCGCAAACTGGGTGGGTGTGCTCTTCGGGGTCTATAACGGCTTTTCTGCGCTGGTGGCTTTCCTGCTCCCGGTACTGGCGAAATACACCTCGCGCAAGATCACCCATGCCGTCTGTCTCCTTGTGGGCGGAATAAGTCTCATGTCAATAAGCCTCATCAACACACCCGGCATGCTTATTCTCCCGATGCTTGGAATAGGTCTTGCATGGGCAAGCATATTGTCAATGCCTTACGCAATACTTACAGGTTCACTGCCCCATAACAAGATGGGAATCTATATGGGAATCTTCAACTTCTTCATCGTAATCCCTCAGATTCTTGCAGCGAGCATCCTCGGAAGCATGGTCAAGCACCTCTTCTCAGGCAACACGATGCTGGCACTTGTGACCGGCGGGATCTCGATGATTATTGCCGCCCTGGCAGTGAATTTTGTCAGAGACGTTGACGACAGGAGGTAATCATGGACCTGAAAGGTTGCATTTTTGATCTCGACGGCGTCATCGTTGACACCGCAAAGTATCATTTCATGGCCTGGCGGCGACTTGCAAAAGAGCTTGGCTTTGTTTTCACGCTGGAAGATAACGAGGCTCTCAAGGGAGTCAGCCGGATGGCTTCACTGGAGATCCTTCTCAGCAAGGGAAACATTCATGTCACCGAAAAGGAAAAGGAGGACCTGGCGGCCCGCAAAAACGGGTGGTATGTGGAATTCATTTCCGGCATGAAACCGGATGAGATTTTGCCGGGAAGCGTGAAGCTCCTCAAAACACTCAGTAAAGAGGGAATCCTGACTGCAATAGGCTCTGCAAGCAAAAACGCCGGAACAATACTTGACGGCATCGGCCTCCGTGATATGTTCGACGTGATAGTAGACGGAAACAAGATATCAAAGGCCAAACCTGATCCGGAAGTATTCCTCAGAGGGGCTCAGGAGATGAAATTGTCTCCGGCACAGTGCATTGTTTTCGAGGATGCACAGGCAGGAATAGAGGCGGCAATTGCCGGCGGAATGAAATGTGTGGGAGTCGGAATCCCTGAACTGCTCGGCAGGGCTGACCTGGTCATCCCCGACCTTAGAAAAATTACTGTCAAACAATTGAGAAATATTTAGTTCGATATGACTGATTCACGTTTTCAGCCCGATGAGTGGAAAATCATCGAGACACGGTTTGATCCCGTGAGAGGCCGCGATTCCGAGAGCATATTTGCCCTGGGTAACGGAATGATGGGACAGAGGGCTAACTTTGAAGAGACCTATACCGGAGACTCCCTCCGGGGAAACTATGTGGCCGGAGTATATTACCCTGACAAGACAGTTGTGGGATGGTGGAAAAACGGCTATCCGGAATACTTCGCCAAGGTGCCCAATGCACCCTCATGGACAAACATAATTGTACGCATTGACGGTGAGGAGCTTGACCTTGCAAAGTGTACCGTAAAGAGCTTCCGCAGGGAACTTGACATGAAGGAAGGAGTGCTGACGCGAATGTTTTCCGCGGTGATGCCCTCAGGGAAGGTTGCTGAGGTGATCGCCAGACGCTTCCTCTCAATGGACGAACCCGAACTGGCTGCAATAAGTTACAGCGTGCGAATTACAGGTGGCAGCGGAAAGGCTGAACTCATACCCTGGCTGAACGCCGACGTATATAATGAGGATGCCAATTACGACGAAAAGTTCTGGGAGAACGAATCGGCTTTACATGACGGAAGACGCACGGCTGTTGTTGCGCAGACGCGAAAGACCGCTTTCGTCGTTGCAACAGCAATGGAAAATACATTCAGCCTCAACGGTAAAACGATAAAAAGTGAACCCGTTATAACCACTACTGATAAGACGGCACATTGCGCTCTCAATTCGGCCTATGCCGACGGCGATACCTTCATGGTGACAACGTATGCCGCGGTACTGTCATCATTCAATCATCCCGCAGACGGGATCGCAGCGAAGGCGATGGATTCGGCCGGCAAGGCCGCGAAAAAGGGCTTTGACACACTGCTTGCAGGCCACCGTAAAGCCTGGGCAGGAAAATGGGAACACGGCGATATAGTCATCAGGGGTGATATTGCAGCCCAGCAGGGAATACGGTTCAACATTTTCCAGCTGAACCAGACCTATACCGGAGAAGATCCGAGACTGAACATCGGGCCCAAGGGATTCACAGGTGAAAAATACGGCGGCAGCACATACTGGGACACAGAAGCCTTCGTCTTCCCGTTCTACCTGAGCACCTCAGATACCCATGTGGCACGCAACCTGTTGCTTTACAGGTATAAGCATCTTGGCAAAGCCATCGAGAACGCTCAGAAACTGGGCTTCACCGGCGGTGCGGCCCTCTACCCCATGGTCACAATGAACGGCGAGGAGTGCCACAACGAATGGGAGATAACCTTTGAGGAAATACACCGCAATGGCGCCATCGCCTATGCAATCTTCAACTATGTAAGGCACACAGGCGACCAGGATTATCTTTCGGAATACGGCCTTGAGGTGCTGATAGCTCTCTCGCGCTTCTGGGCGCAGAGGAGTAACTGGTCACAGGAAAAGAACAGGTATGTAATCCTTGGCGTAACCGGCCCCAACGAGTACGAAAACAATGTCAGCAACAACTGGTATACAAACACACTGGCACGCTGGACGCTGAAATACACTTCTGACACTCTCGAATGGCTCAGGTCTGCCAGCAAGGTGAAATATAACGCTGTTGTTACCCGCACTCACCTTGATACACAGGCAGAACTCAGTCACTGGAAGGAGATCATAGAAAATATGTACCTGCCTGAGCATCATGATCTCGGGATCTTCCTGCAACAGGACGGCTTCATGGACAAGGTACAGCAGACCGTCAGAGACCTTAACCCGGCTGAACGGCCTCTGAACCAGCACTGGTCATGGGACCGGATCCTCCGGTCAGTCTTCATCAAACAGGCCGATGTGCTCCAGGGGATCTATTTCTTCGAGGATGACTTCGACGAGGATACAATAAGACGCAACTTCGACTTCTACGAGCCGCGCTGTGTGCATGAATCATCACTCTCGGCAAGCATTCACTCCGTGCTGGCAGCCAGGCTGCACGATACGGAAAGCGCATACACTCTGTACCTCCGTACCGCGAGGTTAGACCTTGACGACTACAACCGGGAGGTAAAGGACGGACTCCACATAACAAGCATGGCCGGCACATGGCTCGCCATTGTGGAAGGATTCGGCGGGATGAGGATACGGAGTGAACGCGTTTGCCTTAATCCTGTTATCCCTGCTGCCTGGAAATCATACTCATTTATTATCAGGTACAGGAACAATCCCTTCAGGGTTGAGGTCAACGGGACAAAGGTGATCGTTGTGAACCTCTCGCTGGCTGAGATACCTCTTGCCGTTTACGGAGAACAGGTTACCCTGAAGCCGGGGGAAGAAAGGAGATTTGAAAAATGATGAAAAGAATATTACAGGCACTTGTTTTATTAATGCTTCCGGCGCTGTTGCCGGCCAGGGGACAGGTAATTGAACGCATTAACCCGCCATCATGGTTCACGGGGATGAATGATGACGCCGTTCAGCTGATGGTCTACGGCAAGGAGATCGGATCATACGACGTGAAAACCGATTATCCTGGTGTGGAGGTAAAGACTATGATCCGGACTGAAAACCCGAACTACCTCTTCGTAAACCTGAGTATCTCAGACCAGGCCGTTCCGGGAACAGTGACCCTGACGTTCACCCGCGGCAAACAGAGGCTGACACACAGCTATCCCCTCCTGGCAAAGCCGGCCGGACCCGCGCAGGGACTGAACTCCTCAGACGTGATATATCTTCTCATGCCAGACCGATTCGCCAACGGCGATACAACTAATGATAACGTTGCAGGTATGACCGAGCAGCCTGACCGAAGTAACCCCGGCGGACGGCACGGCGGAGACCTGAAGGGAATTGTCAGCCATCTTGACTACCTGCACTCACTGGGGGTAACGGGCATATGGCTGAATCCCTTCCTTGAGAATAACCAGCAGCGCTCGTCCTACCATGGCTATTCAACAACTGATTTCTACAAATCAGATCCGCGCTATGGTTCAAACGATGAGTTCCGGGAACTGGTGGCTGAAGCCCACCGGAGAGGAATGAAGGTAGTCATGGATATGATATTCAATCATATAGGATCTTTCCACTGGTGGATGAAGGACCTCCCCTCGAAGGACTGGATACATCAGTTTGATGAATTCACCCGTACCAATTACAAAGCTTCAACCTACATGGATCCATACGCCTCAGAGAGAGACAGGATGCTGATGGAAAAGGGTTGGTTTGATGTGACAATGCCAGACCTCAACCAGAGCAATCCGCTTGTTGAGACCTATCTTATCCAGACCAGCCTCTGGTGGATTGCCTTCAGTGACCTCGACGGAATCCGGATGGATACCCACCCCTACCCCCTGCCTGACATGATGGCAAGATGGGCAAAGCGGATTGAAGAAGAATTCCCCGGGTTCTTTATTGTCGGAGAGGTATGGTATGATGATCCCGCACTCTCCTCATACTGGGCACTGAACAAAGTGAATCATGACGGGTACAGGTCCAACCTTCCTTCGCTGACAGACCTGCCGGTCTGCTTTGCCACACACAGGGCGTTCGAGGGCAAGCTTAATCCCACTGACGCACTATCGAAACTGTATAACGTGCTCTCCCAGGATTTTCTCTACCCGGAACCTTTCAGAAACGTAATATTCCTCGACAATCATGACATGACAAGGTTCTACACCCAGACGGGAAAAAGCCTTGACGCATACAAGATGGGACTCAGCTTCATAATGACAACCAGGGGTATACCTCAGCTCTATTACGGTACTGAAATAGTAATGGAAGGCGACAAGAGCCTGGGTGACGGTCGGCTGAGAGATGACTTCCCGGGCGGATGGCCCGGCGATGCAAGGAATGCTTTTACCGAAACCGGGCTCACCGGGCAGGAGAAAGAAGCCCTTGAATTTACAAGGCTTATCCTGAACTGGAGAAAGGATAAGGAGGTGATCCATACCGGCAGACTGAAACACTATATCCCTTCAGACGGGGTCTATGTCTATTTCCGCTACAACTCCAGTGAAAGTGTAATGGTTATAATCAACGTAAACCATAAGGAAAGCAAAACCATCGACGGCCGGAAATATGCCGAATCACTTGTTGGTTTCACAGTCGGAACAGATATAATCTCTGGCCGTAAAATTGACGATCTGAACTCGTTCACAATAGCCCCTCAGACAGCAATGATAATTGAACTAAAATAAACCTGATCACAATGAAAGAGAACATTTTCAAGATTTTACTGATGTTAATCGGTGCAGCAGCACTGATTGTAGCCTGTCAGCCGAAACCGGCTGCAGTGATTGAGCCGCTGAAGACCACCGTTCAGCATGCTGACTGGACCCGCAACATGGTTCTCTATGAAATTAACACCCGCCAGTTCTCGGAAGAGGGAACCTTCGCAGGAGTGCAGAAGAGACTTCCACAGCTGAAGGAACTGGGAGTAAACGTTCTGTGGTTCATGCCTGTATATCCGATCGGTGAATTAAACCGGAAGGGAGAACTGGGCAGTTACTACTCCATCAGTGATTATAAAGGGATAAATCCCGAGTTCGGGACTATTGACGACTTTAAAGCGCTGGTTGATACTGCTCATTCAATGGGTTTCCACGTGATTCTCGACTGGGTGGGTAACCACTCAGCCTGGGACAATCCGCTGGCTGCCCAGTTCCCGGAGTGGTACGAAAAAGATTCGGTTGGCAATTTCGTTTCCCCGTTTGACTGGACCGATGTGATCCAGTTTGACTATACCGCCGCACCGCTGTGGGACTACATGGTTGGTGCAATGAGGTACTGGGTGGAAGAAATCGGTATTGACGGTTACCGTTGTGACTTCCCGGGACTGGTACCGGAGGAGTTCTGGTTCAGGGCCACCACAGAGCTCAACTCGGTGAAGCCGGTGCTGATGCTTGCCGAGGATGAGGAACATTCATACCTGCTCGAACGTGCCTTTGACATGAACTACGGATGGGCTCATCATCACCTGATGAACGCAGTGGCCGGAGGTCACCGTGCACCCGCTGCACTCGACAGCCTGATGCAATATGAGCTGAAACGTTATGCTCCCGAGTCATACAGACTTCGTTTCATGACCAACCATGACGAAAACTCATGGAACGGCACAATCGACGAGAAGATGGGTGATGCACAGAAGGCATTCGCATGCTACCTCTTCACCGTTCCCGGTGTACCCCTCCTTTATAACGGCCAGGAAGCGGACCTCGACAAGAGGCTGGAGTTCTTCAAGCGTGACCCGATTGAGTGGAAGGAGACCGAACTCACTCCCTTCTATGCGAAGCTGGTTCACCTGCGCACATCGCACCCGGCGCTGCGTCATGGCATTGAAGGCGGATCATATGATGTTCTGAAGACAAGCCAGAAGAGCGTGGTGGCATTCAAAAGGGTAAAGGGCGAAAATGAGGTACTGACAATTCTCAACATCAGCGGCAAACCGGTGACTGTGGCACTGAAAGACGGAGCCACATCCGGTACATACAAAGATCTTTTCACTGATAACAGTGTTGAGATTGCCCAGGGCAGCAAGATGCAGATGGAGCCGTGGGGATTTATGGTGCTGGTCAGGTAGGTCTGAGGGTCCCGATCCGCCAGCCGGCGGATACGGGATTTCGACCTTTCAGGTCTCACTCTGAAGGTCTGAGGGCCCCGATCCGCCAGCCGGCGGATACGGGGTTTCGTCGCATTGCTCCTCAATCTGAGGGTCTGGTATAACTTTCAGACTTTTCGACTTTCAGACTTTTCTAATACCTGACCACCCTTTTTACCGCCGACACTCTTCCTGAGGTAACCTTCAGGTAGTATGTTCCTGCTGCGAGGCTGGAGCCGTCGATCTCTGTCTCGCCAATTCCGGCGGGGATGCTGATCATCCTGACTACGGCCCCGG
>CAZOHL010000006.1:51889-53583 GCA_964579645.1 uncultured Rikenella sp.
ATTGTGCGCGGGAAAAAGTCAAAGTTACCCAGAACCACCACATCCATATCCTGGTGGACGATGTTCAGCCTCTTGGTCATCCCGCTCTGGTAGAGGGTGAAGTTGTCAGAAGAGAAAGCCGGATATTTCTTTCTCAGTTCTATCAGACCGGCGAAGTTGTCAAAAAGATTCTTCCTTACAGGCACCGTATAATATTCCCAGCGGATAGGCTTTTCTTCAAGCCTCTGATATCCCTCCCCGAGGATTACGTCATACCCCAGTTCCTGGAACTGCCACAGCATCTTCGGACCCGGTATTGTCAGGAAGAATGTGGCTGTAAGCTTCACCCGCTTGATTGCCGTGTTGAAATCCCTGATATTGTAACCTCCGTCAGCCAGCCCATCCATTACGTTAAGGTACATTATCCTCTCCTGATCATGACTCTCCATATAATCTACAATTCCCGGACGGTCAAAGCCAAGGAGTTTCCACGAGGTATCCGACAGATCTGACGACTTGCCTGTCGAGGCATCCTGGTATCTCCATTTTCCGTTGCCCCACAGGAGAAAATCGTATGCTGCCAGTTCCCTCTCTTCAGTGTTGTCGGCGAAGTGTTCAAGTATAAGCAGGGCGTCAGGCTTGTAAGCCCTGATCTTGTCACTCATACGTTTAAGTATGGCTATCCTTGACGCATCATAGGCTGAAACCGTGTAATCGTTGTTACTGGTTTTATTCGTGAATCCCTTTGTAAAATCGAACCTGAAACCGTCAAACCTGAACTCGTCAATCCAGTAATGGCAGACGCTGTCAACAAAAGCTTTCGTTGCAGAGCTTTCGTGGTTGAAATCGGATCCTCCGAAGCTGTAGTAGTGGGGGGTTGTGACGTTGAACCATGGATTGTTCGCTGCCGGCTGATTGTTCGTGCTGTTCCAGTAGAGTCTCACAAGAGGATTTGAATTGTACGAATGGTTGAGGACAATGTCCATGATTACGGCCATTCCCCTTCCATGACATTCATCAATCAGTTCCTTAAGGTCATCCGGCGTTCCGTAGTATTTATCAGTCGCAAAATACATTGAGGGATTGTACCCCCAGCTGCTGTTTCCCTCGAACTCATTAACCGGCATCAGCTCTATAGCGTTTACTCCCAGGCGCTTCAGGTAATCAAGAGTGTCACGTACTGTTTTGTAGGCATGTGTCGCCACGAAGTCACGCACCAGCATCTCGTAAATGATCAGGGTATCCCTTGCCGGCGGGGTAAAGTCGTTGTTTTTCCATGTGTACACCGGAGGCCGTGTCCGGAAGACTGACACAAGTTCATTTGTCATCCCCTCCGGGTAGGATTTCAGGTCAGGGTAAATTGTCTCGTCTATGAATTTGTCATTCCAGGGATCGAGAACCTTTGTGGTGTAGGGATCAGGAATGCGGAGGTTTTCATCAACAATATACTGGAATCCGTATTCCCTGTCAGGATCAAGCCCGGTAACCTCCAGCCAGTACCAGTTGCCGTCAGGACTTCTCTTCATGAATCCCTCGCTGCTGTATACCCAGTTGTTGAAGTCGCCGATGACAAAGACGCTGGTTTTATAGGGCGCGTAAAGAAGGAATGCTGCCGAGTTGTCTCCGGTGATATTCACCCCGGGCTTAAGCCCTGCCGGAACTGAAGCCACCATAGTCGCGGACCGTATGAAATAGTAGGCGGAATCAGCCTTCAT
>CAZOHL010000007.1:0-11568 GCA_964579645.1 uncultured Rikenella sp.
GGGTACTGAAAAAGAGCGAGTGTGAGAGCGAGAGCGAGCACACTCGTCTCTTTTTCCTCAAGACTCACTCTCACACTCACACTTCTGACCTGTTAGTTTTTTCAGAATTATTCTTAAATTGGTCATGTATTGCTGCTGATTTATTTCTCATTGTGCCAAACTAATACTTAAAGTCATGTTTGATTTTCAGAAGCTTGAGGTCTATCAGAAATCAAAGAATTTCTGTAAAGTGATCTATTCAACACTGGACGAAAGGAATTTTGACAGGGCTACTAATGACCAGCTCCGAAGAGCTTCATTCAGCATTATGCTGAATATTGCTGAAGGTACTTCACGATTCAGTAATAAGGACAGGAGAAATTTTTTTGTAATTGCCCGAGGCAGTGCCTTTGAATGTTTAGCAATAATGGAATACCTTAATGAAACAAAGGAAATTACTCAACAGGCTTTCCAGGAGAGTGAGAAAAACCTTGAGGAAATTTCAAAAATGCTTTATGGACTAATTAAAAATCTGACTTAATAATTCACTTTTCTTAAAATAGCCTGGTTGCAAATTTGGTTCGTTGGGGGTACCCGGAGGCACAAGAGGTCAAAACTGACCTCTTGGCTCTTGTTGGGACATTCTGAAACCATCACTGTGTAATTCTCAATGTCAGGGATTAAAAAATTGCCTCTGAGCATGTTAATATGAAAAATATATTTTATGTTTGTCTACAGTGTGAAAAATCCCTACCTTAAGGGATCAATTTTATTACTGTCTTATAACTGAAGAAAATGCTTAATGTAGCTTCCAGGTCAGAGTGTGTATTTGATGTAAACAGAAAATTATTCCTTGAATATCTGGTCAAAAACGGAGGTCCTGAACTGCGTGATTATGAGGAATTTGTTTCCCTTGTCCATACTTTGGATACAAAGGATCTGCATGAGTTCAGGGAAGTAATAAACCCAATACTAAACGTCAATACCCTGATTGGCCGCAGTTACACAAAACCATTCGGATATCCGGGAGATTTCTATTTAATCGATCATATTTATTCCAACCATGTTAACGGAGACAGGAAATATCGAAACTGGGATATTTTTTATCAGAATCAGGCCGGAACAGCGGCTGTGAGAAACCGTAAAGATTACTTTATCAGTCAATGCCTGAACCTTGCTCTTAAAAAGCACGGTGAAAAAAGGGTACTGATTCTCGGTTCGGGACCGGCAACAGATGTGAATGAATTTCTAAATATGTATACCGGAAACGATATCAGTTTTGATCTGGTGGATTATGACCAGCATGCAATTGATTATTCCTCAGAAAAGAACAAAAAATTTGAAAAACTGATTTCCTATCACAAAGTCAATGTGTTAAGGTTTGAGCCATATATGAGGTATGATCTTATCTGGAGTGCCGGATTGTTTGATTATTTCAGGGAGAAGCATTTTGTTTACCTTCTGAAAAAATACATCAATTACGTAGCAGAAGGAGGTGAACTTGTAATTGGCAATTTCAGCACTGAAAATCCATCACAAACCCTTATGGAGGTCGTATCTGAATGGTACCTTAACTACAGAAGCAGAGAGGATCTGCTAAAGATCGCCGGAGAGGCAGGCCTGCTGAACAGGAAAGTTTTTGTTGATGCCGAAGCCCTTGGTGTAAATCTTTTTCTTAATATTCAGTGAAACCGGAAGTAAGTTGCTCTCTAAACAGGAATCCAAATCAATTCAATCGATACTCTGCAAAGGGTAATAATGCTGTTATCTCATATTTTTAAAAGCAGTTGGTAAAATCTGGTGCCCACTTCTGACGTTTATTACCATATGTATAGTCAGAAAGGATGAATATTTTTAAAAATACGCTTAATAATTTACTGGTATTGAGTAGGGAAAGTTCGGAATCAATGACTTTTAATAAACTAACCCTTTCATTTACTGGGCATTTGTCGAATTACGAATCTGAATTCCTAAATGACTACTATGTCAAGGCTTTAAACCCATTCAGGTTTTCTCTGATTCTGGCGATGATCTTTTATTGTGCGTTTGCACTTCTTGATTCAGCCACGGTACCGGAGCTGAAGGAAATATTCTGGCTTATAAGGTTCGCTGTAGTACTACCGGTTTTGTTATCAGTATTTGCATTCACATATTTCCAGGCGTTCAGGAAATATATGCAATTGTCGATAACAGCCGTCCTGTTCATTACCGGATTCGGAATTATAGTAATGATAATTCTCGGTGCCAGAGTATCCAACTACTCATATTATGCCGGCCTTATACTGATCTTCATTTTTGGATATACATTTGCTAAAGCTCGGTTTATTTATGCATCGTTGGCGGGCTGGCTGATTGTTATTTCTTACGAGATCTCAGCTATATGGATCTCAGAAACTCCTGTCAGAATACTTATCAATAACAATTTCTTTTTTATCAGTTCAAATATTATCGGGATGCTTGCAGGGTATTCCCTGGAACTATCGTCACGGAGGGATTTTTATATGAGAAAACTCCTTGAACTGGAACAGGACAAAGTCAGGGCAGTCAACAGCACCCTCGAAAAAAGAGTAATTGAAAGGACACAACAGCTGACAGATACCAATTTAAAACTGAAGAAAGAGATTGATGTTCGCAAAAGATCCGAAAAGCAGAGAAGCGAACTGGAAGCTCAGCTTTTTCATCTCAAAAAAATTGAGACTATCGGAACGCTGGCTGGGGGTATAGCTCATGACTTCAATAATATTCTGACACCGATCCTGGGTTACACAGACATGGCCCTGGAAGAAATTCCTGAGGATAGCACACTTCGGTTCGATCTGGAACAGATAAATAATGCAGCTTTAAGAGGAAAAGACCTTGTCCAGCAAATCCTGACATTCAGCCGCGAAGTGAACGTTGAGAAGAAGCCTGTTAAACTTGACCAGGTGGTGGTCGAAGTGGTAAATCTTATCAAGCCATCTCTCCCTCATTCTATTGAGATAAAGAAAAGCATTGATCCGGGAATAGGGATGATTAATGCAGATCCGGTCCATATGCACCAGATTATCATGAATTTATGTACCAATGCCATCCATGCGATGAAAGCCAGGGGAGGCATCCTTGACATAAATGTCGACAGTGTACTGGTAGATCAGAAAACAACGAAGAAAATTACCAATCTTAAGGTTGGGATTTATGTAAGAATCAGATTGTCAGATACTGGTCATGGAATGGACAGAAGAACCAAGGAAAGGATTTTTGAACCGTTCTTTACCAGTAAAGAGGTGGGTTCAGGAACAGGACTTGGTCTTTCTGTTGTACATGGTATAATCAGCAATTATAATGGGGCAATTACTGTAGAAAGCACTCCGGGTAAAGGTACATTATTCACTGTTTTTCTTCCATACAACACTTCAGAACCCGTAAATGACATCAAATCCTCGGATCAGCTTCCAAGGGGAGTCGAGGATATCCTTTTTGTCGACGATGAACTGGACATAACTTTTATGGGCAAAAAGATGCTGGAAAATCTCGGGTACAAAGTCACCACCAAAACCAACAGCAGTGAAGCATTTGAGGAGTTCAAAAGAAACCCGGGGAAATATTCATTACTCGTAACAGATCAGACAATGCCCAAAATGCTGGGAACCGAACTTGCCGGGAAGATGAGAGCAATAAATCCAAACCTTAAAGTCATTATTATAACCGGGTACATCGACAAATTATCTGATGCAAAAAAGTCAAAATCCGGTTCTTATGAATTAATCCTGAAACCTATCAAACTGAACGAGTTCAGCAAGGTTATCAGAAAAGTGCTGGATGAAAAATAATCAGTTAAGCAATGGCCAAAATTTTGATAATAGATGACGATCCTTCAATCCTGACAATGCTTAAAAGAATGCTTGAAAAGGCAGGATACGAAGTTGATACTGCAAGCAACGGCAGTGAAGGTTTGGTGAGAATTGAATCCTGTCTACCGGATCTTCTGGTAACTGATATTGTGATGCCTGAAAAAGAAGGTCTTGAACTGATACTCTACCTGAGAAAAGAGAAACCGGGATTGAAGATCGTAGCGATTTCAGGTGGTGGCAGATTTAATTATGAGGGTTATCTAACCGGTGCAAAACTTCTGGGTGCTGATCTGACCTTTCAGAAGCCGTTGGTTCACAAAGAATTCATACAGGCTATATCTGACCTTCTAAATACCTGAATATAACGGATTTTTTCCCCCTAATCAATGTTTGATTACCGGATTAGCCAACGTGCAATTTATATAGCTCATCAGTTGAAAATCCGGGGCAATCATTCAGATTTTACAGGTGTAAATCAAAAGATGCTGTTGCAGCAGGCTGCAACTTTTGTCCGTTCGGGGTACCCAACGAGACAAGAGGTCAAAACTGACCTCTTGTTTCTTTACTTCCGACCTTCCGACCTCCGACCTTCCGACCTTCCGACCTCCGACCTTATCTCATTCCCCATACCTCTTCAGAATGTAAATGTTCCTGGAATATGCTACCATACCTGAAAGATGCGCTATAAACAGAACAGGGTCTTTTCTGAAGATCGCGTATATGAAAATCAGCAATGATCCGGTGAGACTCAGTAGCCAGAAACCCAGGGGCAGGGTCGATTTCTTTCTTTTTTCCGAGTAGATCCACTGGTAAACAAACCGAAGGGTGAATAACACCTGGGAGATTATTCCCAGCGTCATCAACGCGGGCCCTATATTTTCTTTATTAAAAAAGTTGGCTTTGTCTATGATATTATTGTTATAGCCATATATGAAAATAATGGTCGGAAAGAAGTACAGAAAAATCCTCAGCAGCACAGGGAATTTTTTCCACTGGTGCTCGAGTTGAATATTCCTAATATAGACATAATAAGTGATAACCTGTCCCAGCATTATCGCAAAGTCATCACGGAGGTACCCATAAACAAAAAGAAGCACTGAAGCGAAAAGGCTGATCTCCCAGAAAAGCTGAGGCGCCAGGACTTTTTTATGTCTTTCAGAGACAATCCATTGCAGAAGAATGCGGCTGGAGAACAGTAATTGTGCCAGAAACCCGATCGAGTAAATAATCCAGTTACTCATAAGCAATGATCAGAGAATTCTACCGGATTCCTCGACGTTGTAGTTTATATATTTTTTTTTCATCCAGACATATGCAAAGCAGTCCATCAGCGGTCCCAGAAGGCGGTTCCAGAGGTGGAAGTTTGATTTGCCATCGGTTCTCGGGAAATGACGTACGGGTACCTGCTTGATTTTTCCGTTCTGCAGTAACACCATGGCAGGCAGGAAGCGATGCAATCCGTTAAACATCGGAATCCGTTTGGCAACGTCAGTACGGATGATTTTCAACGGACAGCCGGTATCATCCATCCCGTCGTGGGTAAAAGCCCTTCTGATTTTGTTTGCTATCACTGAAGAGATGTTTTTTACAAAAGAATCCTGCCTGTCAAGCCGGACTCCCGTAACAAGGTCGTACTCATCAATGAATTCCAGTAATTTATTGAAATCCATCGGAGTAGTCTGAATGTCAGCGTCTATATAACCCGTCCAGGGAGTGTCAGAGTAATCAAATCCGGCCTTAACCGCAGCGCTTAAACCATAGTTATGGTCAAACGAGCAATAGGAGAAGTGGTCTGAGGTTTCACAGATCTCCCTGATTTTCTGCAGGCTGCTGTCGTGAGACCCGTCATTGACAAACAGGACTTTGGCTTTCAAGGCGGAGCAATCTAGAAACGCGGAGAGTTCCCTGTGCAGCCTTCCAATGTTCCCTTCTTCGTTATATACAGGAACGATAATTGTCAGCTTATAGTCCATGCTAATATGCTTAAGTTCAGATCATTCAATTTCAACAAAACTGTAACTGCCGGACCGGTAAACATTTTTTCCTTCCAGATATACTTTTAAAGAATCATTCCGTCCGACAGTTTTGTTCCCGATGAAGATGACAGCCGGTGTTTCAATCGTCCCTTCGGGTGCGTAAAGATCTTTTATTTCAAGTATGCGGAGTTCTTTACCCAGGTAAACGTCCAGATTAGCACCGCGGAACCCCTTGCAGTAATAGAAATTTGAACTGTCACTGCTGCCTGTTCTTTCCAAAGCTTTTTTGCACAGGTTCCCAGGGCCGATCAGATGGTTGTATTTAGGAACGGCGAATCCACCAGTAAAGATTGTAAGAAGGATTCCGGCAGACAGGGCCGTTATCGAGCTGTTCAGATTGCGTTTGAAAAGAAACCACAATGTCAGGAGGCCTGAAAGAGATAAAATGACACCTGCCAGAATGAGAAGCACCGAAATGTTATTTTCCTCGGGCAGATATTGTCTGAAAGCAAGAATGATTCCGGGAAGAGCCAGTGAGAAAATGAAGGCTGGGAACGCGGTAAGCAGAACCGTCCACATTTTAACGCCGCTCCTTGAAAGCCACAATACAGTGAGGTACACGAAGAACGGGAAAGCGGGCAGCATGTAGATGTCAAGCTTCGAGCTGAAGAGAGACAGGACGGTGAAGGTAGAGAGGGAAGCAACCAGGAAAAACCGTTCAGTGTCGCTGTTTGTGAGTTTTTTAATCAGACCGAAGGTTACGGTCCCGATAATCAGCAGCGACCAGGGGAAAAGCGAATAAAGGATTGACACAAAATAAAAGTAAAACGGCTCGCTGTGATGGAATGAATTTACTGCACGGCCATAAGTCTGGTGGAACAGAAGGTTCTCAAGATACTGGCTTCCGGCTTCCATGTAGACACCTGCAAACCAGATTCCGCACAGCACTACGATTATTGACAGCGTTTTCCATCCCCAGTAATGGCCGATTGATTTAAGATCCCGTTTGATGATGAGGAAAACCGAGGTAGATACCAGTGGGACAATTATACCGACCGGGCCTTTTGTGAAGAGAGCAAGGAAAACATAAACCGGGAAAAGCCATGAATGGCGCTTTCTGGCGCTTCCGCTGTACATCCTGAAAAAGGAATCCAGGGACAGAACGATGAACATGGACATCAGCATATCCATGCGCAGAAAGACAGCAGGTCCCAGGAAGTAGGCGCTGGTTATAAGCATCATCTTTGCAAGCAGTCTCTCATTGCGGGTCAGGAGATTTCTGACCCAGATGTCCATAACATGAAGAATTACAAGGGCAGGCACAATAGAAAACATAGCAAGAAAAAGCATGCTGTGTTTCCCGAAAATCAGCTTGCCAGCCATAATTATCCAGAAATAGAGAGGAGGTTTGTCGGCGTAGTCAGCGCCATGGTTTGTAAAAGTGAAGATGGAACCGGTCCTCAGCGCTTCATCGGCGATGCTCAGGTACCGCAGTTCGTTAGCCAGGGTGAAATCGCGAAAAACACAAATCGGCAAGACGGCCAGGATAAAAAGGCCGTATATAACAGGCTTAAGTTTTAAAGGAGAGCTTAACATACCCCGGACAATCTTATGTTCCTTTCAGGGAAAGTTTACTATAATGAGTCTTTCATTTTCTTCAAAACCGCCACAAGGTATAAAAAATATGCCGAGGGCGGGAAAAAAATCTGTCCCGGAGTTCAACTTTCATACAATGAAACTGACGCGGTCACTGAATTTTAAAGGAAATTATTAATTTCATTGCCTCCAATCATCGGAAGGTTCTTATCCTAAATCAGATATCAGTACTTAAATGGCGCCAAAGAACAAAAGCTGCATACTCGTTACCGGAGGAGCAGGATTTATCGGTTCACATCTCTGTAAATACCTGCTTAAGTCAGGTCATAAGGTTGTATGTGTTGATAATTTTAATAATTTTTACGATCCCCTGATAAAAGAGAAAAACATATCGGATCTCATGGAGAGGAAAGACTTCCGGCTTTTCAGGGCTGATATCAGGGATAAGGCCGGGATGGAAGACATATTCAGAGAAGCCAGGCCGGAGCTGGTAATTCATTTAGCTGCCATGGCGGGTGTCCGGCCGTCAATTGCAGACCCGTTCCTTTATTACGATGTGAATGTAAAAGGAACGCTGACTCTCCTGGAAACGATGCGGCATTCAGGTGTGGCCAGGATGATATTTGCATCCAGCTCCTCCGTTTACGGGAACAACTCAAAGATCCCATTCTCGGAATCAGATCCCGTTGACAACCCGATCTCGCCTTATGCAGCATCGAAAAGAGCCTGCGAACTGCTATGCAGTACGTATCACAGCTTATATCAGTTTGAAATCTTCTGCCTTCGCTTTTTTACCGTGTATGGTCCCGGGCAAAGACCTGATCTAGCCATACACAGCTTTACCAGCAAAATAATTGATAACAGGCCTGTACAAGTATTCGGCGACGGAAATACATTCAGGGACTACACCTATATTGATGATGCACTTAAGGGGATCAGCAATTCCATCAGCCACCTGAAAGGATTTAATATCTACAACATCGGGGAATCCAGGAGGGTGTCACTTACGGAGGTAATTGAAACAATCGAGGATGTCCTTGGCAAAAAGGCGATTAAAGAGTTTCTGCCACTGCAGGCCGGAGACGTGAATGCAACGTATGCTGATATCAGCAAGGCAAGGAAGGAACTGGATTATCTTCCCTCTTATGATTTCAGGAAGGGTATAGAAGAATTCATCAGGTGGAAGCTTAGTTGATGTATCAGATCCGGCCTCTCAATCCTCCGGCTTTCTCATGAAAAAGGTATTATGCAGAGCCTCCGGATTTTCATGGAAGAGAAAGGAAGTAAAATTGAAGTAAGAACCTCTTTAGTGCATTTCAATGGTATAGAAAGGATAAAAATTATTCCCCTTTACACTATTGGGAAAATCTATGCAGCTGTCTCGTGCCAAAAAAACCTGCCTGTGCCCTGATCACTAATAAATATCCGTATATTTATATTCCAATCTCACATCTGGCATCGCAAAAACAAGTGGTAAAAAACAAAATGTAAGCATTTTAAGCCTGTTTCAATGCCAAAAAAGAAAGAAGCCATTGTCCCTAAACCCAATGGATTTTTGTACTATGCTGTTTGCTTTTTTGCCGGTTTGTATTTCCGGTGGGTGCTTGGACTCCGGGTTGACCGCTCTGCCGTAAAGGGTATCAAACCTCCTTTCTTTGTCATTGCAGGACACACAAGCTGGCTCGACTTCTGTACCGTTTCGATTGCACTTTTCCCGAGAAGGATTAATTACATTGCAGCCTACAATTTATTTCGCGATCCTGTTCTGAAAGTCCTGCTGGGATTAATGGGTGTTATTTCCAAAAATCAGTTTACCAGGGATAACCAGGCAATACTCAAAACGAAATATGTTATCAATTCCGGTCGCATCATTGGCATTTTTCCCCACGGGTGCTTGTCCAATGAAGGCCGTCCGGGGGGATTTGCCGCCCCCAGCATTGCAAAACTTATAAAGACATTTAAAATACCAGTGGTTGCCGTACAGGTTAACGGTGGTTATCTGACCCGTCCCCGATGGACAAAAAGGATTCGCCGTGGACATATGGATGCCACTGTTGCCGGATTGTTTACAACTGAGGAGCTTGACAACCTTCCCGAAGATATTATTTACCGCAGACTGGTTGACGCCATCGACTTTGATGACTACAAATGGCAGAGACAGCATAACGTCACGTTCAGGGGAAGCCATCTGGCCGAAGGTGCCGAACTTGTACTGTATAAATGCCCCTCATGCAATGCCGAATTCAGCCTGCGCTCAAAGGGGAACAGCCTTTTTTGTCTCATATGTGGCAATAAAGCTGTTATGAACAGCAAACTGTTCTTTGAAACCGGAAAGGATGACAGCATCGTGTTTGATGGTATTGACAACTGGTATGACTTCCAGCAGGAAAGCCTTTTAGCCGAAATTCATGATCCGGACTTCAGGATGACCACTGCCACATTACTCAAATGGAACGAGCCCGGAAAGTACGGATATCAGGATATGGGACACGGAAACCTCAGCTTAACCAGGGAAGCTTTAATCTATGAAGGGAAAGTTTTTGAAAAAACGGAAACCCTATGTTTTAAAATGAAAGATATCCTTATGGTGCCCTTTGCAGCGGGCGAGTATTTCGAGGTCGCCAACGGATCTGAAATCCGCCGCTTTGTGCTTGATGATGTAAGAATGATGATGAAATGGGTGCTTGCCATCCGGCTTATCCGCGATGAATACTACGAAAAGAAAACCGGGTCATGAAAAGCAGGAAAGAACTGTTCAGCAGGATTGCCTATGCCAGTGGGGATATCTACGGAGGCGGATCATTTATAATTGTAGGCTTACTATTTCTTGTGTACCTGACAAATGTGGAGGGATTCTCCGGAACCAGCGCCGGTATAATCGTTTTCATCGGAAAAGCCTGGGATGCAATTACCGACCCTTTTATGGGGCAGTTATCAGACAGAACCAGATCCCGTTTTGGCCGTCGCCGCATTTATTTCCTGCTTGGCAGCCTCCCTGTTTTCTTCTCCTGGGTAATGCTTTGGTATGGATTTGGAATCACGGACAGTACCGTTAAGTTTCTATACTATACCCTGGCCTATATCTTCTTTTCAACTGCATTCACAATTGTGATGGTACCCTACAACGCAATTCTGTCAGACATGGTAAGGGACTATAACAGGCGCAGTTCATTCACGGGGATGCGGCTGGGTTTTTCAGCAGCTGCCGCCATAATCTGTGCTACTGTTCCTGCACTTATTACGGGAGCCATCGCAGACCCTAAGCAGGCTTACCTCATGATGGGCCTTGCCTTTGGAACAGTTTTCGCCATATGTTGGCTGGTCGTATTCTTCGGCACATGGGAGAATGAGATGAAACCTATTCCCGCAGTCAGCCTTAAGGCCTGGCTGACCGTACTTAAAAACCGTTCCTTCCGTATATATGTAACCGTATTCATTCTCTGTCAGATGGCCATTGATACTGTTATGACTCTGGCTGTTTATTTCCTGACGGTTTCTTTGCGGAGAGAGGAACTTTTCGTTCCGATCATGGGATCTATCCTTGCTGCCCAGCTTGTATTCATTGGCATATTCTCACACGTGGCTCAGAAAACTGATAAAACCACTCCGGCATTCATCTCCGCCGGAGTGTGGATTGCTGCAAGTATTGCCGTCGTATTCTTTTCGAACTCCACACCGGGTTTTATTATAATCTCCACATGCTCCCTTATCGGTGTGGGGAGTGCAGGACTTAATCTCTTTTCATGGTCTGCCCTGCCTGACATTGCCGATGTCGATGAACTTATCACAGGACGCCGGAGAGAAGGCCTCTATGCAGGTGTATCGACTTTCCTGCGTAAAATCTCGGGAGGAGTGGTAGTGGGTGTGCTGGGTATTGCGCTGGATTTTATCGGCTACAACAAGGAGGCTGTCAGCGCAGGAAATATATCACCAGTAACAGATTGGGGTATACGGATTCTGTTTTGTGCCATCCCATTCGCGTTCCTGATTTCCGCTCTGATAATCCTCCGCAGGTATAAGCTTGGAAGGCAGGAATTCATCATAATGAGTAATATTCTGAACCGTCACAGGGCGGGTGAGACGAATATAGCCATTGAGGGTGAGGAACTCAGGGTTTGCCGGCAACTTACAGGCCTGAAGGATGGCCGGTTCTTTGAAAGTGATCAGGAGGTCGGAAGTGCAATTAC
>CAZOHL010000007.1:11578-26519 GCA_964579645.1 uncultured Rikenella sp.
ATATATTAGTGTTTTATAGAGTTTTAATCAGCCCTTAACCGGACACTAGTGATATCAAAAATGAATAAAACCATGTCTGTTTTGAAAAGCCCGCAGGTAATCCTATTGATTGTATCAATTTTTCTGTTTCCAGCAAAAGGATCAGGTGCAGACGACGATCAGCCGAAGAGCGGCACTTCGGTTACTAAATTAACCTATAGTACAGCAGGTAATCCATATCTGCCGTTGTGGGAACATCTGCCCGACGGTGAGCCCCGTGTATTTGAAGATCCTGACAATCCCGGAAAATACCGTATCTATATTATCGGGTCCCATGATGTCAGGTTCAAGAGTTATTGCGGGCCTGACATCAGAGCCTGGTCGGCACCGGTTGAGGATCTGTCAGACTGGCGTGATGAGGGTCCCATATTTACATACCCCGTTGATGGCCAGTGGGATGTCATGTATGCTCCGGACCTGGTTGAGGTAAAGAAAAAGGACGGTACGAAGGAATACTGGCTGTACCCTCACAGCCGTGGCCGTTACCGGGAAGCTATGGTGGCGAAAGGAAGCCGCCCGGACGGTCCCTTTACCCCTGTTAATATGACTGACGACGGAATCAGGACAGTGCCGGGCAGTATAATGGGCTTCGATCCTGCAGTTTATATTGACTACATAACCGATCCTGAAGACCCTGATTACACGATTGGTTTCAGGGCGTACGGATTCTGGGGATTCCAGAGGTCGTCAGCCGGTCAGCTGAACCAGAACACCATGTATTCGCTCAGACCCGGAACCGAATCCATTGGTTATTTTATTCCTGCGAGCTCCAGGTACGGTGTCATCAGGGACCCGGAAGGTACAGTATACCCCAGCGTTTATCCGGATGAAAACCTCGGTTCGTTCAACTTCTTCGAGGCCGCTTCGATCCGCAGGATCGGTAATAAATATGTATGGGTTTACAGCGGATATTCAGGCCCTGACTACGGACTGAGCAGCACCAACTCGGCATTGCGTTACGCCTACGGCGATTCTCCGCTGGGGCCGTGGAAAAGCGGCGGCGTACTTGTCGACTCACGCGCACCCGTTCCCGATAAGGATGGAGCAACACTAATAACCAGTTACTCGGGACACAATAC
The DNA here is from genome assembly GCA_964579645.1 of uncultured Rikenella sp. Taxonomy (GTDB): domain Bacteria; phylum Bacteroidota; class Bacteroidia; order Bacteroidales; family VadinHA17; genus SR-FBR-E99. Next base: position 12,697 of record CAZOHL010000007.1, read on the forward strand.
TCACGGGAGCATCGAGCTGATCAACGACCAGTGGTATGTGTTCTATCACAGGGCGCCGAGAGGTTACGGATACGCCCGTCAGCCTATGGTGGCCCCGGTAACAGTTGAGTGGGATGAAAAACCGGTGGCTGAAGGAGGAAAGGTGACAATCAGGGGATATAACCCGTATTCGGAAGATAATACCTGGACTGCCAGAGACAGTAAGGGAAATGAATATACAGGAGCCGAAGTGACTTCGGAAGGCTTTCACATCTACGGCCTCGATCCCTATAAATATTACTCAGCAGGATATGCATGCTATCTCTCAAATCCGGGCAGTCAGCAGGACTCGTGGGATATATGGGATAATGATATGCCCGTTACGAATGTTGAAAACGGCCACATTATAGGGTACAAGTACTTCGGATTCGGAGGTCTTGATAAAGGCAGTAAAGGGATGAAAGCCTTCAGGGGGACCAGGTCCGGTAACAAAACGGCATTTAATCTGTTTCTGACACCAAGGACAAAAAACGCATTCAAAGTCAGTGTCTGGCTGGACGGACCATGGGATAATGATACTTGGAACGGTAAAAAGATCGGTGAAATAATTGTACCGGAAAATTCCGCGCAGGAAATAACAAAATTCACGGCAGACGTTGCAGACTTTGTCGACAGACTCGACAAAAAGCATGCTGTTTTCCTTGTTGCCGAGGGTCCTGATCAGGAAGCTCTTTTTGATTTGTCCGGACTTGGGTTCAGCTCGAAGAAAAATACGATCATCCGTCCGGTCGCCCCTGCAGTAAGCATAAGTGTCAACGGCGTCGAAATTGATCTGCCGGCCACTCCGGTCAGATCGACAGAAGCCAACGGAATTACAGGTTACGGTCTTTACGAAGCTGCTTATACAATTCCGTCAGATTTTGCCGGGATACCTTCCGTATCCGCATCAGCAAGTGATCCGGATGTAAAAGTGACTGTAGCCCAGCCGGAATCGAAAACCGGAACGGCAGTTGTGCGATTTGATTACAGAGGTATAGTTAAAACATACAGAGTCGCGTTTGAGCCAGCTCCGGCGGGCGGATCTGACCGGAAGGACAATTCACCTGTCAGGTTCACCACCGAGCAGGATCACCGGAACATGATGGACCAGCTCGGGATTAAGAGTCTTCGCCCGGGACCAAGCGGTAACGAGTCAGACCCAAACCATGCCAATTATGATGAGTCGCTGGCAACACCCTATCCTGATCTGCCTGATTTACTTACATTGAAAAACGGCAAGAAGGTTACGACACCTGAGCTCTGGTGGAATCAGAGACGTCCTGAGATCAGGGAAGATCTGGAGCGGGAAGTCTATGGCCGCCTTCCGGAGAAAATCCCCGCTGTCAGATGGAATTTGGATATTTCAGAGAGAGAGTATGTTGGTTTTATTCCGGTTATTGCGAAAAAACTCACAGGGCATGTTGATAATTCGGAATACCCTCTTATAGATGTAAACATATCGATGGTTCTGGTTACCCCTGCGAATGCCACAGGCCCGGTACCGGTGCTTATGATGTTCGGGAGGGCAAGTCTGCCTGCTCCCGCACAGCCTGATCCTGATGAAATGGAAGTATTAAACCAGGCGTTCAGAAAACTGCTTTCTGAAAGAGATCCTCAGGTAAAAGCTATATTTGAAAAATATCCGGCTTATAATCCCGTCACCCGGGAGAATGCTGCTTTCCCGTTTGGAGGACCGGGAAGCCAGGCAAATGCCGATCCCCCTTCAACGCAACAGCTTCTAATGGCAGGCTGGGGTTATGCAATGATTGACCCTTCAAGCATACAGGCTGACAACGGAGCCGGATTGACCAAAGGCATTATCGGGCTCGTGAATAAAGGTCAGCCCCGTAAACCGGATGACTGGGGTTCACTCAGGGCCTGGGCCTGGGGGGCAGCCCGCGGACTTGATTACCTCGAAACCGATCCTGCCGTCGATGCAAAACATGTTGGTATTGAGGGGGTCTCACGATATGGTAAGGCAGCTCTGGTCACTCTGGCGTTTGAGGACCGGTTTGCCTTGGGATTGATTGGCTCGTCGGGCAAGGGAGGAGCCACTCTGCACCGGCGTAATTTCGGCGAAGCCGTCGAGAGCCTTACAGGATCCGGTGAATATCACTGGATGGCAGGGAATTATCTGAGATATGGCGCCTCCGAATCAGCTTCAGGAGTTGGAAACGCAGGTCAGATGAGTGTGGATTCTCACAGTCTCATTGCAATGTGTGCCCCGAGGCTCACTTTTATCAGTTACGGTATACCGGAAAAGGGCGACGCAAAATGGCTCGACCAGAAGGGAAGCTATATGGCAACCGTGGCTGCCGGTGCTGTCTTTAAACTGCTTGGAGCAAGAGATCTTGGAGTATCAAATGACTACAAAAAAGAAGTAATGCCTCCTTATAATACAAGCCTTCTGAATGGAGAGCTTGCCTGGCGCCAGCACGACGGAGGACATACTGATGCACCAAACATGAAATACTTCATCGAATGGGCAAATAAGAAAATCAATTACAACCCGGGAGCAAAGGGAAGATGAAAGTAACCAGGTACTAACGAAATGCAAATTATCTAAATATGAACCAGTTATCATTAATTATTTCACTTTTACTGCTGCTCTTCAGCAATCAGCAAAAGGAAGATTCCGGCATTATTAAAAAGGAACTTCTCGGACCTCATGACGGCTCAGAGGTTTATCTTTATACACTTACGAACAAGGCCGGCAATGTTTTAAGGCTGACGAACTATGGCGCAAGGATCGTAGGAGTTGATGTTCCTGATAAGAACGGGAAAATTGACAACGTTGTTCTCGGTTCCAATGTTCTTGAATCGATATTGAGAGATTCTTTTGGCGGAGCAACAGTAGGAAGATTCGCCAACAGGATAGCAAACGGAAAATTCAGCCTTGACGGAGTGGAATATAATCTGCCCGTAAACAACAAACCCAATACACTTCACGGAGGAGCCCGAGGCTGGTATACGAAGGTCTGGAACGCAGAACTGATAAACGAAAAAAATGGGCCTGCTGTAAGATTTTCTTACGTAAGCCCTGATATGGAAGAAGGATTCCCGGGAACTATCAATATCGAAGTAGTCTTCACCTGGACAAACAGGAATGAGATAATTATTGAGTACACTGCATCAACAGATAAGAAAAGTGTCATCAATGTAACCAATCACGCATATTTCAACCTGCATGGAGCAGGTAACGGGAATATTTTTGATCATGAAATGACTCTCAGGGCATCAGCATATACTCCTTTGAATTCCACAATGATCCCGACCGGTGAGATACGTCCTGTCGAAGGAACTCCCTTCGACTTCACTTCAGCCCGGACTTTCGGATCCAGGATAGGAGATACATATGAAGGTTCGGTTTTTTCAGGCTATGATCATAATTATGTCCTTGACAGTAAAGAGAAAGTTGATGCCGTGGTTTATGATCCTGTCAGCGGACGGGTGCTGGAAATGATGACCGATCAGCCGGCGATGCAGCTCTATACCGGCAACGGACTCATGTATAAGAAGCAGACTGAAACAGGAGGGAGACAGTTCAGACTAAGGTCGGGTTTTTGTCTTGAGAGCCAGCATTATCCTGATAGTCCTAATCAGCCAGGATTTCCTTCCACAGTCATTAATCCCGGGAAAAAGTTCAAATCACGGACTGTCTACCGGTTCTCTGTGAGGGAATGAAAAGGCGGTCCGTCTGATTTCGCCTGCCGGAATATCACGGAAAGTTCTTTAACCTAAATCAAACGTTGACATTAATTCGAAAGCCGGGAAATCGTCCTCTGATATTTGTTAATTTTATCCACATTATTAATAAAAACTATTAGCACAATGAAAAGCAAAGTAACTTTTGGTTCTGGTAAACAAGTCATGAATACTTCGTTGCCTGTTCTATTTGCAGTTGTATCATTAAGCCTTCTGTCGGGAAGTCTATATGCTCAGACTGATTTTTCCGGTACATGGGCATTCAATGAATCTAAAAGTTCTCTTGGTGAAGGGCCAATGATGTCCGCAACATCAATGACTATCAGCCAGCAGGGAAATGTTCTGACCGTTGACCTTGTCCAGCCTTCTTTTGAGGGTGGGGAAATGAAAAGGAGTGAAAAATATACTCTTGATGGCAAGGAATCAGTAAATGAGGGTATGATGGGTGCTTCCGTCAAGACTATCACATCCTGGTCAGAGGACAAGAAGGAACTTCGTTTTGCCAAGACGATCGCCTTCGACATGGATGGGCAGGCAATGGAGATGAAGCTCAATGATGCCTGGACACTTTCAGGTGACGGTAAAGCTCTCACAGTAAAATCATCGATGAAAAGCGATTGGGGAGAGATGAACACGTCATTGGTTTACGACAAGAAATAAAGCACCGAGGATACAGGTTCTCATATTCCGGGGCCAGCCTTTCATTTTGGTTTGGAACGGCCTCAGGCATTATTCTTTATGTTCCATCGTTAATGGAAATTATGAAAAGATTCTCTTTGTTTATTATTACTGCCATGATTCTGGCAGAATCAGCAGCATCCGGTCAGGGTGCTGCTTTCACCAATAAGGTTATTACTGAGGCCGACCTGGAAAAGGCTGGCACATCAATCCCGGCTTCAGCAATCGGTGAACCGGTCAGTTCGGTTAAACTCTATGCTCCGCGCTGGATTGAACCAACCGGTACCACTCCTGCATACGGTGTTGTTGAAGGTTCGATTTTCCCTGTTGATCCCGATGGCTGGCCCATTAATTTCCGCGTTCTTCTTCCTGCAAGCTGGTCATACCGTGCCCTGCAGGCCGGTGGCGCTGGTATGAACGGATCCATCACAGTCAGGGAAGGCAAAAATCCGCTGTTAAATAAGGGTTTTGCATTGTATGGCAGCGACTCTGGCCACCAGGGAGGAATGGGCGGAGGAGGCAAGGCTCTGGCTTCCGGTCCTTCAGGAACCGGACCAAATGACTGGGCTCTTAATGAAGAGGCGATCCGCAACCTTGGTTATATGCAAATGAAGAAGACGCATGATGCAGTGATGGTTATAATTGAGAGGATCTATCAGGAAAAACCCCGCTACAGCTACTATGTCGGAGGCTCTCAGGGCGGACGCGAAGGACTGATGGTTGCGCAAAGATATCCTGCAGATTATGATGGCATTATATCTGACGTTCCGATTGTCAGCCTTTCAACACTTATGCTTGCTCCCGAACTGATAAGGATACAGGAAAAACCGTTGTCAGCATGGGTGACGCCTGATAAGGCCAATGCAATCAGGGCTGAGTTCCTGAGACAGTGTGACAAACTTGACGGATTGTCTGACGGGATCATTAATAACTATATGGCGTCACGTGCCATATTTGATGTGACAGACGGTTCGGGCCCTGCTGATCCGTGGGCAGCCCTGCGCGAGCCGGACGGAAAGGATCAGAAACCAGAAGTTAATTCTGCACCGGACAGGCTCACTGACGGACAGGTTCAAACGCTTGAATTCACTTATAGCAGGCTCAGGTTCACATCACCCCTTGCAAATGGTGTTAAATCATTCGGGATGTGGCTCCCGACCATTGATCCTGAATCATTTGGAACGATTTCCCCTGCCCGGTACAATGGACAGGAAGGAGCGCCGGATAATGCCCAGGTACATTCATCATTGGGAGTTCTCGGAGTGACAGGCTTTCTGATGCGTGATCTGTCAGCCAATCCGCTTGACTATACCGAAGACGATGCCATGATTAAGCGCCGGAAACAGGTATCCGAATGGCTCGATGCGACAGATCCTGACCTGGATGACTTCTGCAAACATGGGGGAAAGATAATTATCACGGTAGGGACACAGGATTTTATTGCCTCTTCGGGTGCACAGCTTGATTACTATCAGTCTCTGCTCAATGAAATGGGACAAAAAAAACTGGATAAGTTCGCCCGCTTGTATGTGGTTCCCCAGGGAGGCCATGGATTATCCGGCAGAAGCTACAAGATGAACGGCGATGGAGAATCAGTCTCTGTTAGAAACATTCCGGCACCAAACTCCGGCGACAAATTGGATTTGATGATATTATGGGTTGAAGAAGGAATTGCTCCTGCCAAAACACTTGTTATAGACATCGATGGACGCATTGGAGTTAAGAAGGAAGGCCAAGGATATCTTCTCTGCTCATATCCGTACTATCCAAAATATACAGGAGGAGAGCAGGATCAGGTTAGTTCCTACACAAGTTCATCGAGATAAGTCAGAACCGATGGTGCAATAACCTGGTCAGATAAGTATTGTTTTAATTGTGATTAAATAGAATGGCATGAGACTCACCCTGTCAGCATCAATTGTGTTATCCGTATTACTCCTTGGTTGCTCCCGGCAGATACATTATTCCGGTAATCCGGTCTTTCCCGGATGGTATGCTGATCCTGAGGGGATAATATACGGTAATAAATTCTGGATTTTCCCCACATATTCAGCGCCATACGATGAACAGGTATACATGGATGCATTTTCATCCGGGGATCTGACAAACTGGGAGAAGCATCCGCGGATCATTGATACCGGGTCTGTCAGATGGGCTGAAAAAGCAATGTGGGCTCCTTCGGTCATTCACCGCAATGCCAGATATTTCCTGTTCTTTGGTGCAAATGACATACAAAGTGATGAAGAGGTTGGCGGAATTGGCGTAGCAGTTGCTGACAGACCGGAAGGTCCTTACAGTGATTACCTTGGCAAGCCTTTGATAGACAAGTTTCATAATGGTGCCCAGCCCATTGACCAGTTTGTTTTTGAAGATTCTGACGGACAGGTTTATCTGATATACGGCGGGTGGCGGCACTGCAACATTGTAAAACTCAGGGATGACCTGAAAGAGGTAGAGCCGATGGCTGACGGAACACTGTTCCTCGAAATTACCCCTGAAGGGTATGTCGAGGGCCCCTTTATGTTCATTCGTAACGGCAAGTACTATTTTATGTGGTCGGAAGGAGGGTGGACAGGTCCGGATTACAGTGTGGCATACGCAATAGGCGATTCCCCTTTCGGACCATTTAACAAGATTGGCAAGATACTTAAGCAGGATCCCCCGATAGCAACAGGAGCCGGACATCACTCGGTAATTAATATCCCCGGCACGGAATCTTACTATATTGTCTACCATCGCCGTCCAGCGGGGCAGACTGACCGCAATTCCCGGGAAGTATGCATTGAAAAAATGGAATTTGATGATAACGGCTTTATAAAGCCGGTAACTATTACCAGAGAGGGCGTCCCGGCTCAGAAAGCCAGGTGACTGCAACTTATTTCAGTCAGAAATTACCAAACCAGACAAGAGGTAACCATCGGCTTATTGCTGAAGATTTATTGCATTTCCTGAATATGCGCGTCCGTTTTTCGGATGATAACAATCTGATTACAAATTTTTGAGGGAATCCTTGGTGAGTATCCCGGCTTTTGGTATTTTGGCCGGACACTGGCGTTTAATTTTACAGGGAGATTATGGAGACGAATTTTGGAATTCAGATTCTTTCAATGGTGCTGTATATCGCAGTTCTGTTGTTTATTGTTGATGTTATGCGCAAAAACCCAAGATTTGCGCTGGTTTTCTGGTTGCTCTCCCTGCTGACATTCCCGCTCTGGGGCAACTATGTGGACGGATGGTTCCGCTGGGTCAAAACATTGAGTGTTTTGCTGCCAACTGCCATACTTGTAGGATTCGGGCGGTATGCAGAACTTTATAAAAAGGAAAATGTCCTGAAAATCTTCAGGGGCGAATGGTTATTATGGTCACTTTATGCTGTGTTGTTCCTCAACATAGCTGAAGCTACTCTGAAGGATTTTCAGACTGATAATATTTTTAATGCCATCTCCGGGGTAATTCTGTGCATTACCCAGCCGCTGGTTAAGTACCGTTACATTAAGAAACGATTCTGGTCAATCGGAAAAGAAGGCAGTAACGGTGATTTAATCGTATATACAAATGGAGCCTGGAACTTCTTGTACACCACATGGAACCTTGCATTTGTGTACGGCGAAGCTGGACCATTCTTTGCCAGCTCCTTCTGCATTCTGCTGGCAGCTGAATTGTACCCAATTCTTTTGAAACGTCCCGAATTATACATCACTGCACGGGTATATACACTCGCAACTCACATTCTCCTGAGGGCAACCGGTGTCGGAGTTTTGTTTGAAAAATACATGAATGCCTCAAACTGGGTTGGCAATGCCCAGCTTCTCCATTATTGGGGATTAGTCAACATGATACTGCATATACCTTACCTGTTTTATTACTTCTGGCATTTAAGGAAGACACGAAAACTTGATGCGGAGACTGAGGTTGCATAAGAACCTGCAAGAAATGCCCCCGACAGGCAATACTTAACCCCCTGGGTATTTAAACATTCAAACTATGCTGACAAAAGACTTGGTAATGGAGTTGTGGAGCAAAACCTACAATACCGAAGGTCAACCCGACTGGTCGCACATCCTCCCATATTACGACCACGACATATATTTCCGGGATACCGTCCAGGAACTGCGTGGTATAGAAGAGTTTACCGCGATGACTGAGCGTCTTGCCCGGCGCTCAAAGGATCTTAAGATGAAGATTGTCAGGGCTGTAATGGAGGAGAATATTATTTTTCTGGAGTGGGAGATGACAATAAAGTTTAAAAAGAATCCCAGTTCAGTATTATATGGCACAAGCCGGCTGACTCTGAACAGCGAAGGAAAAATTGCAGAGCAAAGAGATTACTATGACTTATGGGGGGATATATTCGACAATATTCCGCGTTTCGGCAAAGCCTACCGGAAATTCATGAAGAAGAAGTTTGGTTGATTCTTGCCTATGAGAAAGAACAAGAAATTCTTTAAGTACTTTAAAGAATATCAGTGGTCCAACATTCTTGCGATGATCAGGAACAACAGGCTGGACCCGAAAATTTGCACAGGGGATTTTACCGGGAAGCTTGTCGTCATAACCGGAGCCACCTCAGGCATAGGCTACCATACTGCCAGAAAGTATGCATCCCGCGGAGCCAGATTGCTGTGCATAAACCGTAATTTGCAGAAATCAGAGGCATTATGCCGGGAGATTGAAAGTGAATTCGGAGTCAGATGTGACTATAAAATAGCTGATCTGAGCAAATTAAGGGATATTCACAATGTAGCAGGAGAACTCTCAAAGCTTCAGGATCCGATTGATGTCCTGATTCATAACGCAGGCATTTACCTTACAAAAAGAGAACTGTCTGCTGATGGAATTGAAAAGGTCTTTGTGATTCAGCATCTTGCCTCCTTCATTATCAATTTCATTCTGATGGATAAGCTCAGGTCTCAGGCAAAGGCCAGAATTATAATGGTCAATTCCGAAGGGCACCGTTTTGCTGCCTGGGGATTGAGGCTTGATGACCTGAACTGGGAAAAGCGTCGGTATTCCGGTCTCAAAAGTTACGGTTCAGCCAAACTGGCTCAGCTGTTGTCAATGATCGTTCTCAACGAACAACTTCAAAATTCCGGGGTATCTGTCAATGCAATGCATCCCGGTGCTGTCAGAACAGATACAGGCCAGGAAAACGGACCGGCCTACAGGTGGTTTAAGAAGAATTTTCTTGACAAATCATTGAAATCACCTGAAATATCTGCCGAAGCACTCTATTATCTCGGAGCCTCGGAAGAGATCGAAGGGGTCAGCGGGAAATTCTTTAACTTAACCGCTGAAGAGGAACCGGCACCGCCGGCCATGGACAGGGAAACAGCCCTTGAGCTTTGGGAGAAAAGCCTGGAAATGGGTGGATTGAAGGTCTCATAACAGTAATATTTATTGTGCAACCAGGCTAATGGAATGATCGAATTACATGAACATGTCCGGTAAAAAATACAGTACCATAATTGTCGGCGGAGGCATCGCTGGATTGACGTCTGCGGCATATCTGTCACGTGCAGGACAGAAAGTACTTCTTATTGAAAAAAACAGTGAGTGTGGCGGCCTTGTCAATTCGTTTACCCGCGACGGCTTCCATTTTGATGCCGGTGTGAGAGCGCTGGAAGATGCCGGTATCATTTTCCCCATGCTGCAGGATCTGGGCATACATCTCGATGTGGTTAAAAGTCCCGTCTCACTGGGAGTAGAGAATGAAATCATCCATATTGAGGGACACAACAGCCTGCCGGAATACAGGGAACTCCTTGCCAGGTTATTCCCGGAAAGTAAAGACGAAGCAGATAAAGTCATCCAGGTCATCCGCAAGATAATGAAGCACATGGATGTGCTTTATGGCATAGAGAATCCGGTGTTCAAGGATCTGAAACGCGACAGGACTTTCGTTTTCAGGAAACTCCTGCCGTGGCTTCCGAAATTTCTGTTAACTGTCGGAAAAATCAACAGGCTGAATATGCCTGTGGAAGATTATCTGAAGAAGTTTGTAAAAAATCCTTCACTCAGGGATATTATTTCCCAGCATTTCTTCAAAAATACCCCTGCCTTCTTCGCGATGAGCTACTTCTCATTATACCTCGATTATTTCTATCCCAGGGGCGGAGTGGGAAAACTTGAGGATGCACTGAGGAATAAAATTGCAGAGCAGGGAGGAGAGATACTTACAGATACAGAAATAGCGGGGGTGAAGGCAGGAAAAAACATCCTGACAGATCGGAACAATATCACATACGAATACGGCAAACTTATATGGGCTGCCGATCTGAAAACACTGTACAGAATTACGGAAACGGAAGGTTTGCCGCAATCTGTAAAGGCAATGTCAGAGGATGCCAGGAATAAGTTCTTTAGAAACAGGGGTGGCGATTCTGTGTTTTCCCTGTTTGTCGAAGTGGATGAGCCGCTTGAAAACTTCAGGAAAATCGCTCACGGACATTTCTTCTATACTCCTTCGAAGATAGGTCTTGGTGAAACCCACAGGACGGAGCTTGATGATCTGATCAGTAATTTTGGGAACGTTGATAAACAACAAATTATGGCCTGGCTTGACAAATTCACCAGGTTGAATACCTACGAAATTTCTGTCCCCGGACTGAAAGATCCGGAACTGGTTCCTCCGGGTAAGACAGGGCTGATTATCAGTTTTCTTGCAGAATATGACCTGTTTAAAAAAATCAGGGAAGCAGGGTGGCTTGATGAGTTCATCCCGGAACTCGAGAACCGTGTTCTGGGTGTAATTTCTGATTCTGTCTACCCAATGCTGAAGGACAAAATCATCACTCACTTTTCTTTTTCCCCGTTAAGCATTGAGAACAGGGTGGGCAGTTCTGAAGGAGCAATCACAGGATGGGCATTCAGGGAATCGATGCCGGTCATCAACAAGATTCAGAACTCAGGTGGTTCAGTTTTCACCCCTATGCCTTCAATTTACCAGGCCGGACAATGGACTTACAGCCCGGCAGGCGTTCCTATGTCGATATTAACAGGTAAACTTGCGGCTGACCAGGTGCTGAAGACGCTGAAGAAACACTGAGCCCCTGAAATTTCAGAAGCCTGAAATTAAAACCACGATGCCCGATTCTCTGAAAATGATATCAGTCAGGTCAGTATACAAAACCTTCGGAAATATTGAAGCCGTAAAAAATGTCAGTTTCAGTATCGGGAAAGGGGAGGTCTTTGGGATCCTGGGCCCCAACGGTGCGGGAAAATCAACAATAGTTAACATATTAAACACTCTTGTCAGACCTGACAGCGGTGATGTCATTATCGACGGAGTCAATATCAGGAATGACGGTGAAACCATAAAACTGATCATGGGTGTCGTGCCACAGGAGATCGCCTTGTATGAAGAGCTGTCAGCCTATGAAAACCTTATATTCTGGGGCGGACTGTACAACATTCCTAAAGCGGAGCTCAGGGCGAATGCCATAGAGATCCTTGGATTTGTCGATCTGGTTAACCGCAAGGATGACAGGATCAAAACTTTCTCAGGTGGCATGAAGCGCAGGATAAACATTGCCTGCTCCCTGTTACATAACCCACGGATACTGGTTCTGGATGAACCTACGGTTGGAGTTGATCCGCAAAACAGGAATCACATCTTCGAGGTCATAGAGCGGCTCAACAGTGAGGGTATGACAATAATCTACACAACGCACTATATGGAAGAGGCCGAGCGGTTCTGTGACAGGATTGCAATTATCGACAGCGGCCAGATAGTTGCACAGGGGACGCTCGATGAGCTAAGGCATATAAGTGGCATAAACGATTCCGGTACCAGCGGGACGAATCTGGAATCCGTCTACTTGAAACTAACAGGGAAAGAGTTAAGAGACTAAACCATGTTCAGGCTTTTTAAAAAGGATCTGACACTGTTTCTGCATGATCGGCGATCTGTGATTCTGACATTCATTCTTCCCGTGATTCTGATAACTCTTTTCGCATTTGCATACGGCAGTATCGGGTCATATGACGGACGATCCGAACCTGTTGAACTGCTTGTTGCCGATCTTGACCAGACCAGCTCTTCAAGAGAGATCATTCAAAAGATTGATTTACTGGAAGACATAACAGTTGTAGCGTCAGACTCAGCGGAAGCTAAAAAATCCGTGATCAGCGGAGATTATGTCTGTGCCATGATAATTTACAAGGGATTTCAGGACTCTCTTAAATACGGAAGCTCGATACAGGTTGAACTTGTATATGACAGGTCGCGTGAGATGGAGGTTGGAATTCTTCAGCAAAACCTGACAGGCACTTTAATGTCATCAGCAGGTGTCATAATTGTTAACAGCAGTATTGAAAAATATATGCTGGAACATTTTCCGGATTTGGAGAAAAGCACCAGGGATGACATAATCAGAACGGCAACAGGGGATGACAACAGGAGGCTATCCGTAAAATGGACCTCTATTGTCGGGGAGAGAAATGATACTAAACTGGGGCTCATACAGGCTGTAGCCGGCACTGCAATACTCATGCTGCTCTTCAGTGTTGCAGGAGTCGGGACCAGCATACTGGAAGAAAAGGAAAACGGAACAATCAAGAGGTTGCTTTATTCACCCCTGAAGGGCAGTACAATACTCTACAGCAAGATGCTGTTTGCTTTTTTCATTTCGATACTACAACTGACCACCATGTTCATTTTTGCCTGGCTTGTACTCAATATGGATATGAGCGTCAGCATTCCCGGATTGTGTTTGATGATAATTGCCACCTCCTTCGCAGTTTCAAGCCTGGGGATTTTCCTGGCTGCGGTTGCGCGAACACGTCAGCAGGCACAGAATCTGAGCACAATCATTATCCTTGTAATGTCGGCCATAGGAGGAAGCATGATACCGATGTTCATTATGCCGGCAGTGCTTCAGAAGATTGCTCTTGTGAGTGTAAATTACTGGGGCATTCAGGGATTTTATGACCTGTTCTGGAGGGCGCTGCCCCTGAAAGAGATCCTTCCCAGGATACTTATTCTGACCGGAACAGGTCTTGTAATGACAATCGCCTCCATCCGGTTGTTCATGAAAAGGATCAAGAATCTGTAGCTGTGATTATTAATAGTAAAAACCAGCTTCAAATCCGGAAGTTCAGTCCTTACTTGCAGACAATTCCTAAAATCTCAAAAATTACAGTATCACTTTCCCTTTTCAGGCTGATCGTGTCGCCCGTCTTTTTATTTATCAAAGCCCGGGCCAGGGGAGAGATGAACGAGACCTTTCCTCTGGCAATGTCTGCCTCATCGACTCCCACGATCTGAAAATCCTGAATCTTGCCTGAGGCAATATTTTTTAGTGTCACAATGGCTCCGAAAGTTATTATATCCTTTGGCTGGTCTTCAGGAATAACAACCCTTGCTTCGGCAATCCTGTTGTTGAGCAGCTGCAGTCTGGCATTGATATAATTCACTGCAATCC
>CAZOHL010000007.1:26619-28242 GCA_964579645.1 uncultured Rikenella sp.
GCAATCCTGTTGTTGAGCAGCTGCAGTCTGGCATTGATATAATTCACTGCAATCCGTCGTTCATTTTCATTGGCAATATTCAGTTCCTCTCTCTCCCGTATAAGAGTATCTTTCTCTGCCATAAGCTGTTCCATTCCGGCGCGGGTAACGAAGTTAGTAACTCCCTCAGGCAGGTATGCCCTCTTTGGCACCATCGGAACTTCTTCCTGATCTCCGTCTTTGACAAATCCTCTGCTCATATCGTGCATCTTGCAGCCTTAAAAATAGGGAAAAGAATAATTACCTGCCAACCAATTCCGGGATTAGGGTTTGCTTTAATGAGATGCCGGCCGCGGCTTATTGACTTATGTTTTACAGCATTGAGATGACCTACCAGCATTTCAGCTCATTCGGATTTCTTAAATTTGGCTACCACTTGCACTTAAAAACAAAAACTCCGGAAGTTCAAATGAAGAAGTACTATTTTATTCTTGGCGCGCTGCAGGCATTCACAGGTATTGGCGCTATACCGGCAGGTTACGGGATGCTCAGTGATACAACCGGCGCCGGACTGGGAATGACACCTGACCTGCTGGCTGATTCGCCCCTTAATTCATTCCTGCTGCCAGGTCTTTTCCTGCTGATAGTAAATGGATTTGCCAATATTGCCGCGGCGGTTCTTTCCTTCACAAGGAACAGGTACGCCGGTCATGCCGGACTGGTTCTGGGCATAGCCCTGATTCTGTGGATAGTGATCCAGGTATGGTGGATTTCGCTTTCCAGCGTGCTCCAGCCACTTTTTTTCATTATTGGTATTGCTAATGTCTGGCTTGGCTGGAAAATATACGGGACGACAACTCTTAAAGAATCACAAAAAAAATGACCCGTTCAATGGATTCGCATTTCAACCCAGAAGGGATGTTAAAGTATGGCGCCCGGATTTCACTTCTTACAGCGATACTGACTCTCATAGCATTCGTGACAGCCGTCTGCACTCCCCCTCTGTCGGGCCCATTTTGCAAGGGTGATTGTTTCAGTTATCCGTATACTGATATCATCAGCCGGTTCCCGCGTGATTATTACTGGATGATTCCGGCTATAGTGTCATCATTCTCCTTTCTTGCAATGATGGCTGCCGTGCATGTGGCCACTCCCCGGGAGCAGAAACATTTCAGCCTTACAGGATTTGGTTTTGCAGTTATAAGCGCAATGATACTTTCTACAGATTATTTTATCCAGCTGTCATTCATTCAGCCCGTCCTGCTTGCCGGGGAAACTGAGGGGATTGCTTCATTGAGCCAGTATAATCCTCATGGAATTTTCATTATTCTCGAGGAGTTGGGATTCATTGCAATGAATATCGCTTTGTTTTGCCTTTACCCGGTTTTCCGCGGGGCATTAAAACCGGGCAGAGGTCTGAGAATAGTTTTACTGACAGGATTCCTGCTTATGATCATTTCTTTCGCAGCCGTTCTCTTTGCGTTCGGAATGAACAGGGAGTACAGGTTTGAGGTCATCATAATTTCAATTACCTGGCTCGAGCTTATTATTGCCGGATTCCTGCTCGGAAAGTATTTTACAAGAGAGGCGGGTCAGGTAAAGGAATAGTTTGGTCAACCGCTTACAGCGTTCGTTTTGGAAAGG
>CAZOHL010000007.1:28342-41244 GCA_964579645.1 uncultured Rikenella sp.
ACCCTCATCCATAACGGGAGCCACGGATGTCAGCTGAAGTTCCCTGGCGGGATTCTTGATATGAGCCGGAATCTGTTACTGTTCAACCGGCATCAGCCGGAGGATTTTTCCCGGGGTCTCGATGGCGAGGTAGATATATCCGTCATGGCCCATCACTACGTTCCTTACGCGGCCGATGCCCTCAAGGAGTTGTTCGCGGTGGATCACGGTTTTGTCATTCATAACCACCCTTTCAAGGTGTTTCAACGGCAGGGAACCCAGGAGGATATTGTTTTTCCAGTGCGGATACCTGTCTCCTGTCACGAAGGTCATGCCGCACGGACCTATAGATGGTGTCCAGTAGAAAACCGGTTGTTCCATGCCGTCTTTCTCAGTCAGGGATGTAAGGACGGTGCCGTCATAGTTTATTCCGTAGGAAATGACGGGCCAGCCGTAATTTACACCCGGTCTGATGAGGTTCAGTTCGTCACCTCCGCGGGGTCCGTGCTCTGATATCCAGAGTTCACCTGTAATGGGATCAATGCAGGTTCCCTGTGGATTTCGGTGGCCGTAACTGTAGATTGAGGGCATTGCGCCGGGAGTATTGACAAACGGATTATCCGGCGGTATTGACCCGTCGTCATTCAGTCTGTGAATCTTGCCGTTATGATTGTCGAGCTTCTGGGGAAAATCAAAGTGCTGACCACGGTCGCCAATGCCGAAGAAGATATGTCCTTTGTTATCAAAGGCGATCTTCGATCCGAAATGGTAATTGCGGTCAGTGGCCGGTTCACCCATGAAGATTATATCCTGGTCAACAAGACTGTTGCCTTTCAGGCGTGCCCTCATGATGGCTGTATTGCCGGTTGGTTTGCCCCTGTTGTCTGCCAGATATGAGTATGTGAAATAGATCCAGCCGTTCCTGGCATAATCGGGATGAAGGCAGATATCGAGTAATCCTCCCTGACCTATTGCCATAACCCCCGGTACTCCTTTCACGGGATCAGACAGCTTTCCGCCTGAGAAGATGTACAATGAGCCGGAGCGTTCTGAAATGAGCATATCACCATTGGGGAGGAAGGACATTCCCCATGGCACGTTCAGTCCGCTTACCACAGTATCAACCGTGAATTTCTGAACTTCTGATTCTGTAACGGCATCAGGGGTGAGTGCAGCTTCGAGGGTTGACCTGTCAGCCGGGATTCCTTTCTTGACATATCCAGCCAGTGCTTCAATCTCACTGTCAGTGAACGTTTTTTCAAATGCCGGCATACCCAGGTTTTCCAGCCCGTACTTGATACTATTAAAGACGGAGGTAATACCCTCTTCATCCATCCACTTCTTTTCAGCAAATTTCTCGAGCCTTGCTCCGTGGCACCCGGAGCAGTATTTCATGTAATTTGCAGCTGCAGACTCCTCCGCTGACGTATCGCTCCTCTTCCCGGAAACCAGGAACCAGACAGTTGCCGTAACTGCTGCACACAAGATCAGAATCTGAACTGCTTTTCTCATCTCAGTATTATAGAATTAGTCAGATACAAATTACAAAAAAAAATCGAGACCTTTCCTTATTCTCTGATTCATTTGATGCCAAGGACCTTCCTGATGGCAGCCAGGTTTTCCGGGTTTACTATGTTTTTGGCCTCAGGTGTATACAGGTAATCAATCCTGTCATGGTATCTCTCCACTATCTTTGCTCTCACCATCTTCCCGAGACTGTTAAGGAGTTTGTTCTCTGCATTGAAGGGTTCATCAAGAACGGCTACTGCCGCTGGCAGCCATCTTGGCGGAAACAGGTCGTCATACTGGCCACCGGTCATGTACTGGTCAATAACTGAGTCCAGTTCAGCCAGAACTGCCTCGAGGCCCTGTGATCCTGAAGTGTCTATGTTTTTGCTTTTTGCCCACCTGGCAAGAGCTTCTCCATTCGGAACAAGAAGGGCGGTTGTATACTTGTTCTGGTTGTTGTAGAGCATCATCTGATCAATGAAGGGAGACCTGTCTGTTATCGTTTCCTCAATCCCCTCGGGACTGTATTTTTCACCGTCGTCGGAGATCAGAAGGCTTTTGAACCTTCCAAGGACATAGAGAAATCCGTCCCTATCCAGGTAGCCCATATCCCCGGTGTACAGCCAGCCGTCACGCAGTGCCTCGCGGGTGGCCCTCTCATTTTTCCAGTACCCCTTCATGACGTTTTCTCCCCTGATCACTATCTCACCCTTCTGCCCGACTGCAAGGTCTTTGCCGTCTTCATCGCAGATCCTCAGGTCCAGGTTTTTAACCACAACCCCGGATGATCCGAGTTTATATCGTTTTTCCACATTTCCTGAAATCACAGGGGAGGCTTCGGATAGCCCGTAACCCTGGAGCATGGGAATTCCGATAGCTGAAAAGAACTTCTGCAGTTCAATATCCAGCAGGGCTGCACCGCCGAAAAAGAATTTCAGGCGTCCGCCAAACCCGGCCCTTATCTTTTTGAAGAGGATCAGGTCATAGAGCATATACAGGGGTTTAAGAAAAATCCGGAATCCTTTCCCCTTGTCCCAGCCGATTCCGTTGTATTTATACGCAACTTTAAGCGCATGCCTGAACAATTTTTCGATCACAGGTCCCTTTTCCTTGATGCTTTTCTCGATTCCTTTCCTGAAGTTCTTTGCAAGTGCCGGGGCGCTCAGTAGGAACACAGGCCTTATTTCCCTGATATTAGCCGGTATGTTTTTAATTGAATCGAGATATGATCTGCCCGACTGGACGGCCGCCAGGCTTGCACCGGTAGCCATCATTATATATATACCTACAGTATGAGCAAAAGAGTGATCCCATGGAAGTATGAGAAGCGTGGTCCACCATTCAGGGACGTCCATCAGGGTAAGGGTCTGTTCTATGTTGGCAGTATAATTCCTGTGGGAAAGGATAATTGCCTTCGGATCAGCTGTGGTTCCGGATGTGTAACTGATATTCGCATAATCATCAGGTCCGACGGACTTCACCCTTTCCAGGAACTTTTCATGATTGCTCTTCAGGTATTCTTCTCCTGAATTTCTGACTCTCCCCATGAACATCTCGTCTTCGCCATAACTCTCCCTTGGGTCGAGAAGAATGATTTTTTCAAGGCTTGCCAGGTCTTTCCTGATTGCCCTGATTTTTTCATACTGGAGGGCAGATACTATTATCCAGCGTGAACCGGAGTGGTCTATCCTGAATTTTAGGTCGGCGCCTTCCTTCAGCAATATGGACAGCGGTACGCATATGGCGCCTGCATGGAGGATTCCAAGCTCACCAAGTACCCATTCAGTGCGTGATTCGGACAGGAGTGCCACGCGGTCACCCTTTTCAAGGCCCATGGCAACCATCCCGGCTGCTGTCGCATAGGCCAGGTCTTTTGTCTCCCGGTACGAGATTGACTCATAACGGTCACTTTTCTTTTCCAGGAGGTAAGGATTATTCGCGTACTTTCCGGCGCTGTTTTCAAGTAGGTCGACAATTGTTTTCATCCCTTCTGATTTTAAGTTAATTATACCGCTCTCTCAAAGTTACGCCTCCGGATGGGTAAAGTCAATTATTTTTGATTGAAGCCATTTCTGACGCACGGTAACCTTGTCAAACAAATCATGTGGTTATGTGTTAGTAGGGCAGAATTCATAATCAAATGACAGAGTACATTGTTAAAATACAGCATATTGAACAGTTAACTCATGATGTGAAACGATTTCGAGTGGATAAGCCGTACGGTTACTCATTCATTCCAGGCCAGGCCACGGGTGTAGCCATTAATACCCCGGAGACCAGGAAAAAAAGGAGGTCTTTCACATTTACGGGACTGAATGAGGATACTTTCCTTGAGTTTACAATAAAAATATACCCGGAGCATAACGGTTTGACGAAGGAGCTCGACAGGGTGGTGCCCGGAGATGAACTTGTCATCGGCAATCCCTGGGGTGCAATTACCTACAAGGGTAACGGGATTTTCATTGCCGGCGGGGCCGGGATAACGCCGTTTCTCGCCATAATCAGGGATTTGCACTCAAGGAATGGGCTTGCGGGGAACCGGCTGATTTATGCAAATAAGACACGGGGAGATATTATCCTTGAGGAGGAACTGCGCATGATGCTCGGCAGTGATTGTATTAACATCCTGTCAAGGGAGGAGGCCGACGGCTACTACAGCGGGCACATCTCAGAGATGCTGCTGAAGGAGTATGCTGATGTTCATGACAGTCAGATTTACCTGTGCGGCCCGCCGGAGATGATGAAGTCAGTGACGGAGATTCTGGCAGGACTGGGCGTTGACCGGAAAGCAGTGACGATGGATCTCTGATCTCCTTGCCCCGGAGGGGCATTGCCTACTGCCTGCTGCCTCTTGCCTATTGCCTCTTATCAGATCCTTCCCGACTGATCCGGTATATGAGTACAGGTTTGTCAAGATATTGTTCAGGGGCCTCAATGCCGTGAATCTTCATGACAACTTCCATTCCCTCTGTCACTTTCCCGAAAGCGGCAAATCCCTGACCGTCAGGATTTCTTTTGCCTCCGTAGTCGAGTTCAGGCTGATCGCCAACGCAGATAAAGAACTCCGATGTTGCCGTTCCGGGAGTCCACCTTGCCATTGAGATGATACCGTCGAGGTGCCTGATTCCGGTCATCTCCGTTGTCTCATGGGCAATGGGAGGAAACCCTCCGGTTTCTTCCTCCTCGTACCTCCCGCCCTGGATAACCCCAATCAGCACGGAATCCTTCGGCTGGTTATCGGGCCGCACAACCCTGTAGAAGCATGCGCTGTCAAACAGGCCTGCATCAACATACCTTAGGAAATTGGCTGAGGTGACGGGTGCATTGTGAAGATCTACAGTAATGTGAATATCGCCAAACTCAGATTGGATAACCACCTTCTCCTTTGCACCGCAGGAGCTTAAGATAATCAAAGCGCCGGAGATCAGCGAAAAGATCATTATTCTCATTTGATTTGTTTTATCTGGAACCGATCAGTTGGAACAGCAGGTAGGAAACGCCCAGGGTAAAGAATATGTTGAAGGTCTGTGCTATCAGGAAGCTGTAGAATGGCTTCTTGCTCTCCATGTGTTTGAAATCTGAAAAACGTGTCTCCAGACCAATGCTTATAAATGCCAGGTTGAACCAGAATGTGCTGAAAGATTTGATAACCTTGCCTGACGACTGTGCCGTCTCCGGGCTCAGGATGAACGAGAAGACCAGCGAAGCCAGTATGAATCCGAGTACGAACTTCGGGAAACGATCCCAGATGATTCTTGCCGGAACGTGCTGTCCCTTCTCACCGGCACCCCTGCTTCTGTAGGCCCAGAAAATTGATATTGCAAACGCGGCAAGTCCCAGCAGGACGTTCTGCGAAAACTTTACAATTGTTGCGTACTTCAGTCCGGTCTCACCGGCTATGGTCCCCGCTGCAACAACAGCACCTGTTGTGTCAATTGTGCCACCGAGCCATGCACCTGTGACAACCTCGGAGAGTCCCATCCATTTCGCGATGATAGGCAGGAAGATCATCATCGGGATGGCTATGATAAGGACAAGTGAGATGATGAACGAAAGCTTCTTCTTGTCGCCGTTGATGGCTCCGGCAGTAGCTATGGCTGCCGAAACACCGCAGATTGAGACGGCGCTTGCGAGCATTGTTGAGAACTCATCGTCAACCTTCATTTTTCTTGAGATCCAGAAGGCAAAATACCACACAACCGTGACAACAATCACCGCCTGGATCAGCCCGAAGGAGCCTGCCGAAAGTATGTCCTTGAAAAGTATTGTGGCTCCAAGCAATACAAGGCCGATTTTCACAAACAGTTCCGTCTGCACACCTGCCCTCAGCCATTCTGGCAGCCTGATCAGGTTACCTATCAGAAGGCCAATGACAAGGGAGAAAAGCACAGTCTCAAGTCCGAGATTCTTGAATCCTGCATAGGACGAAACAAACTGCGCAAGTATTGCAAGCAGGAAGATTGCAATGAAGCCTGTAAAGTACTTCCTGATCTTCTCACCGCTAAGCAGGATACCGATGATTGCTATTACAGCAAAAATCACCAGGGTAAAAAGCACTGAGGTCCAGAGAGACGAAGCTCCGAACATACCTGAGAAATCATGATCGCGGTTCCACCCGGCCTTGCCTCCGAAAGAGGGGGTGACAATTGCATATCCGGTTATAACCACGAACAGGATCAGCACGAATCCTGCAACCACTGATGCCCAGTCCTGCCCCAGATTGATTTTATTTTCCGCAGGTGAATTGTTGTTCTTTGTCATACCTTGTGATGTTTAACTCCTCAAAACGAGATTGTTTTACTGCTTCTTTGCTTTAATGCGTGCAAATATGAGGACAATTCGGGACGGATATGTAAGCATAAAATGGTATTCTTCGGTCACCGGTTTTCTGTCCCAGCCTGAACTGTCATTGCAGAACCGGGCAAATTTCTAAATTCGCACATCTGATGCTGACAGCAGAACTGTGGCTTCGCCCGGGGCAGCCGGAAAATATGAACAGAAAAACGATTAATCGAATTACGAATGGGACATGCAGGAAAAGTTGTCATAGTGACCGGGGCTGGAAGCGGCATTGGCAGATGTGTAGCTGAAGCTTATGCAGCTGAAGGCGCCATGGTTGTGATTGCGGAACGCGACAATGCGAAAGGAAAGGCTGCTGAAAGCTCCATCAGGGATATTGGAGGTGAAGCAAGCTTCATCTTGACTGATGTAAGCGTACCCGATCAGGTCACAGCCATGGTCAGGGCAACGGTTGAAAAATACGGTACAATCGATATTGTAATCAACAATGCCGGCTTCGGGATATGGAAATCGCCCCTCGACCTGACGGTTGAGGAGTGGGACAGCGTTGTAAACACCAATCTGAGGGGGGCATTTCTGTGCGCCAGGGAGGCCGCCCGCTTCATGAAGGAACATTGTGGAGGCTCCGTTGTCAACATTGCCTCCACACGCGCCTTCATGTCAGAGGCCGGGTCTGAAGCATATGCCGCTTCCAAGGGCGGAGTGGTGGCACTGACGCACGCCCTGGCGGCCTCCCTGGCGCACAGCAGCATCAGGGTCAACTGCATCAGTCCGGGATGGATAGAGACGGGCGATTACAGCGCCCTGCGCGAAGCTGACCACACCCAGCACTTATCCGGCCGCGTTGGCATGCCGGAGGACATCGCGCGCGCATGCCTCTTTCTTACAGGTGACGGCAATGAATTCATCAACGGCGAAAATATAATCATCGACGGCGGCATGACCCGGAAAATGATTTACGAACCCTGACCTTAAAAGTAATCGCCTAAAACACACTGCCGTGACGATTCTTTTTCTACTTTTGCAGCCCAAACAGGGAATCATACGGAAGAAATTAGAAATATTGCCGTCATTGCTCACGTAGACCACGGCAAAACCACGCTGGTAGACCGCATTCTGTATCAGGTAAAGCTTTTTCGTGACAACCAGGTCATGGGCGAGCTGATACTTGACAGCAATGACCTCGAGCGGGAGAGGGGGATCACTATTCTGTCGAAGAACGTTTCGGTCAGGTACAAGAATATAAAGATCAATATAATCGATACACCGGGTCACTCCGATTTCGGGGGTGAAGTTGAGCGTGTTCTTAACATGGCCGAGGGGGTGCTGCTTATTGTCGATGCCTTCGAAGGGCCGATGCCCCAGACGCGCTTCGTGCTTCAGAAGGCCCTTGAGCTTGGCCTGAAACCGATAGTTGTGATCAACAAAGTTGACAAGCCCAACTGCAAACCGGAAGAGACGCAGGAGAGTGTCTTCGACCTGATGCACAGTCTCAATGCAACTGAGGATCAGCTCGATTTCCCGACTGTCTTCGGCTCCTCGAAGCAGGGCTGGATGGGGCCGGAATGGGACAAACCGGCAACCGATGTCAGCTACCTGCTTGACACAATTATCAGGTACATACCGGCTCCGAAAACAGCCGAGGGCACACTCCAGATGCGCATTTCATCACTCGATTACTCATCGTACCAGGGCAGGATAGCCGTTGGGAAGGTGAGTCGCGGAACACTTGTCCCGGGCAGCCAGGTCTCTTTGGTAAGACGCGACGGATCAGTAACCCGCAACACCGTAAAGGAGGTTTACCTCTTCGAAGGGCTCGGAAAGGAAAAGACGAAGAAGCCTGTGCAATCGGGTGAGATCTGTGCCATATTCGGAATGGAGGATTTCGATATTGGAGATACTATTGCTGATGCGGAAAATCCAGAGGCCCTTCCCTGGTTCAGGGTTGACGAGCCCACTATGAGCATGCTCTTCACATCCAACACATCTCCTTTCTTCGGCAGGGAGGGAACGCTCGTCACTTCGCGGCAGCTCAGGGAAAGACTCTTCAGGGAGACAGAAAAGAACCTTGCCATGAGGGTTGAGGAGACCGATTCGGCAGACACTTTTATGGTCTACGGCCGCGGTATACTTCATCTCTCAATCCTTATCGAGACAATGCGTCGCGAAGGGTTCGAGCTGCAGGTGGGTCAGCCCAGGGTGCTTATCAAGGAAATAAACGGGGTGAAGCATGAACCCGTGGAGGTGCTGACGGTACAGGTACCGGAAGAATTCGCCGGCAAGGTGATAGACCAGGTGACCCAGCGAAAGGGGGAGATAGCAAATATTGAAGTAAAAAATGACAGGGCGCACCTCGATTTCCGCATCCCCTCACGGGGAATTATAGGCCTGAGGAACCAGGTGCTTACCGTAACCGAGGGGGAAGCCGTTATGGCTCACCGCTTTGACGCTTACGAACCGTGGAAGGGGGAACTCGCAATCAGGCGCAACGGCTCTCTGATAGCTATGGAGACCGGAATGGCTGTAGCCTATGCAATTGACAAACTGCAGGATCGCGGCAGGTTTTTCATTTTCCCCGGTGAAGATGTATATATGGGACAGGTCATCGGGGAGAATACCCGTCAGGATGACATAGTTGTCAATGTTACGAAGACCAAGAAACTGACCAATATGAGGGCATCAGGCTCGGATGACAAGGCGATCCTTACTCCGCCCGTAAGGTTTTCCCTGGAGGAGTCTATGGAGTATATAGCAGCTGACGAGTATATCGAAATCACCCCGAAATCAATGCGCCTGCGCAAGATAATGCTCGACGAGAATGACCGCAAGCGTGCCAGGATGAAGGCCCAGGGGGGAGAATAGAGTGTCTGACACATTATTGGATAAATAAGAAAAGCCGGCAGATCACTCTGCCGGCTTTTTTCTCAGCCTTTAATTCCGGATTACCTGCGGCCGCTGCCGCTTCCCCTGACAGTTGCGGGACGGTTGGCCCTGACGCCTTTTGCTGCACCCTTGTTCTGGGTTGAAGTTTTTGCCTGTTTAGTTGCTTTCTGAGCTTCACCCTGGAGTTTTGCCTGTTCCCTTACAATTTCGCCAACACCACCTTCAGTCTGTGTCTGAGCCTGTTTGGCGGTCTCGCTTACTGCAGCGCCATGGTTCTGTCTCCTGGCATGTTTCTTTGTCATTATAGGATCACCGCTATGGGTCTGATCCTGAATCTTTTCCTTTTTCTGATCCCTGGTTCTGGTCTGCTCCTTTTTCATGATGGGATCACCGCTCTGCACCTGGTCTTGTACCTGAGCCTGCTGTCTTGCCTCGATCCTTAGCTGCTTTTTGGTTTTAGTCTGTGTCTGTACCGGTTCGGTAGTCTGAGCCATGACGCCTGCGCTTATCAGAAGTGCCATTGCACCCAAAAGAAATTCCTTTTTCATTTTTCTGTTCTGTTTTGAGTTCATTATCAGATAACTGATCAAAAATAAACCCGTGAAAATGAAGCTATAATGAATTTACGGGGAAAAAGAAAAAAAATTGTGTGCCCTTGCCCGGTTCTGAGAGGACTCTTACGGCGATATTGTGAAAATCAGCTATCGATTTGGTAATGGCCAGGCCTATGCCGATTGAGTTTCCGGCCGGGTCGGGCCGGTTGCTGAAGCGAGTGAAAAGCCGGTCGAGCTGTTCGGGTGTCATCCCTTTGCCAGTGTCGCAGACTGAGACCTCGAAGCGGCCACCTGCATCCCTTCCAGTGATATCTATTCTTCCGCCTTCAGCAGTGTTTTTAACCGAATTGTTGACAACATTGTAGATCATCGAAAAGAGTAGTGACCTGTTGGACCCGGTAATAGTATGGCTTTTTTCACATTTGACAATCATCGTCACCCCTCCGTCTTCGGCAACCGGGGCGAGTTCGGCCGTTACTTCCCTGACCAGTTCGCAGAGGTCGACGGTCTCATCCTTCATGTACTGGCTGCTTTCAATACGTGCTATCATCAGCATGGAGTTGACCAGAGTCTTTAGCCTGTGAAGGGTGCGGAGAGATTCCTCCAGGCCGGCTTCCACTTCCGGGTCAAGATCTTCGTGTAACAGCATGTTCTCAAGCTTGCTGCGCAGGACTGATACAGGGGTCATCAGCTCGTGTGATATATTTACGGTAATCTCCTTTTCCTTTCTGAACAGTTCACTGATCTTTTTCATCATCTCCCTGAGGGTACGGTCAAGCTGAACAAAGTCTTCGGTTGATGTCACAAGAGGTTCAGCAACATCAAATGAAGGTGATGATGTCTCTCCTAGTCTGCCTGTTATAATCCTGAGGGGCCTGAGTATTCGTGCCGTGTATGTCAGGTCAGAGAGGAGAGTGACAATTATGAAGAGCCCCAGGAAAACCAGCATTACATTCCGGATATTTCTGGCCGAATATCTTATGCTGGCCAGGCTCATTCCGATCTCAAGCAGGTAATATTCTCCGTCAATCTTCAGGGAATAGTGAAGCACCCGGTAGTCAATGGTCTCATTATCAATGATCCTTTGTGTGACGTCAATGTAATTCCACTCATCAACGGTTTCAGCTCTTTCAAGGCTTATATACTCCTCCTTCAGTATGTTATAGCTGCCGAAGCCGGAAGCGCTGTCGGAAAGAATAAATGGTTCAATCCCTACCTCCGAGATGAGGCTTATTACTTCCTCCCTTTTGTTAACCAGCTCATTATCAGTCTGTCTGACATTGATACGTTCAATAATAAGCGGGAGGAAGCCGATAAACAGTGCAGAAAAAACCAGTTTTGACAGCAGGTTGAAGAGAGCAAGTTTAGTCTGGAGTTTCATCATGCCCCTGTGATTCATTGACCTTCGGTACTTATCCTGTACCCCACTCCCCTGACAGTCTCGAGCCATGGAGCAGGGCCGTGCAAATTAAGCTTTTTACGAATGTTTTTAATATGAACGTCTATGAAGTTGCTGTCATACTGGTCATCGAGGGTATTGCCCCAGATATGCTCATATAGCTGGTGGCGGGCAAGGACCTTGTTGCTGTTAATGACCATGTAGTAAAGGAGATCGAATTCTTTTCTTGTTATTTCTACCTCCGTGTTGCCATGAAGAAGTTTTCTTGCGGATGTTTTTATTGTAAATCCGCCCAGGGTAATGTCAGGTGACTGTATCCTGAACTTTCTGCGGGCCACTGCCATAATGCGGGCGTGCAGTTCCGCCAGTGCGAATGGCTTGGGAAGATAGTCGTCAGCGCCCAGGTCAAGACCTTTGACCCTGTCTTCAACAGCACCTCGTGCGGTAATTATAATAAAGGATACGTCGGCATTGATCTCCTTTGCCTCCCTGATGAGATCCAGCCCGTTATAGTCAGGCAGACCCAGATCCAGCAGCACGAAATCGTAGAGGTTGACCGCAATTTTCTCCGAGGCTTCGGTCCCGGTATGGGCCATTTCACAAATGAAATTTTCCCGCTTCAGGAAGAGAGCTATCTCACCTGCAAGGCTCTTTTCGTCTTCGACAATAAGGACGTTCATGATCCAAAGTTAAAAAATCCTGAAGAAGAGACTTGCCATCATGAGGAAACCGCTTGTGCCTGCAGTTCCTTTATCTGAATACAGCGGAATGACATAACCGGGTTCTATCTCAAGGGTGAAGAAGTCATAGCTGAAAGCCACGGGAATCCCGAAATCAATTTCAAGGGGGCCGAATGATTCACTGTATGTAGTTACAGGTGGTGGATTTGGTCCCTGCCTGTTTCTTTTCCATGGCTTGTAGCCGGGAGAAAGGGATGTTTCCGTACCGCCTCCCGTTGTACTGATACTGACTATTGTTCCGAAAAGAAGGTTTACATAAGGGTCGAAGGAGAAAAATGCCTTATCCCTGGCGAAGGAAGGGGTTTCAAAATACCTCGAATGCCTTGTCTGAAGGTACAGCTGGCCTTCGCCGGCAAAAAGACCCCCGACTGATATCTTTGAGTACAGTATTCTCCAGTCGAATCCCAGTGTTGCATCGGCATATGTGAAATTGCTGAAAAGAGTGTCTCTGAGTGATTCAGCAACATTATACCTTGAGAGGCTTGTACTTATGTCAAACCATGAGTTGAAGGCATGATTGAAACTGAGTCCCAGGCTGTAAAAGGCGGTGAAGGGAGAAAAACTGCCTACCGTGTATCCTGCCGCTGTAAGGTAAAACTTGTCCGCCAGTCCGTAAGAGGCGGAGGCATAGCCGAAACCGTGATCCTGTGACATGGTTGTGCCCAGGTAGAGCATATTGTTGCCAAAACCCGTGCCGGCATAGAATGAATGTATGCTGCCTTGGCCATCAATGCCCGTAGTGTCATTCAGGAAGGAGCCTGTTCCAGGCTGTGCCCGTGCAGGCAGAGAAATTGCGTGGAGCAGCAGGCCGCAGGCAATTGCAAATGCACCCATCCGGATTTGTATCATGACCCGACGATTGCCTGTTTTTACCTTTTACCCGGACCCTTGGCTCCTCCGGGTTTACCGGCTCCCCTGGGTATGCGTGAACCCGACGGTCTCTCAACTGATGCCGGCCGTGCTCCGCGGGCTTTGCTCCAGTCAGGTCTGGCTCCCTGAATTTTTTTTACACCGGCTGAGTTGCTTCCCTGTCCCTGT
>CAZOHL010000007.1:41344-49639 GCA_964579645.1 uncultured Rikenella sp.
AGGTCTGGCTCCCTGAATTTTTTTTACACCGGCTGAGTTGCTTCCCTGTCCCTGTACTTTGGCCTGGCTGTTGTTT
Organism: uncultured Rikenella sp.; assembly: GCA_964579645.1. Taxonomy (GTDB): domain Bacteria; phylum Bacteroidota; class Bacteroidia; order Bacteroidales; family VadinHA17; genus SR-FBR-E99. The sequence goes on from CAZOHL010000007.1 coordinate 41,421, forward strand.
GCGGCCTGACCCTGGCCGGCAGACTGGTTCTGGCCCTGGTTGCCCTGGCCTGTATTGTTGCCAGACTGGTTCTGATTCTGATTGCTCTGTCCGGACTGATTCCCTGCCTGGGTGTTCTGCCCTTCCTGTTCCTGATTTTTCTCCTGTACCTGTTCCTGCTTCTGCGTCTTCTGCTGCTTCACAGCCGAAGTATCTTGCATGGTTGTTACCTCCTGGGCGTTGGCAATCAGAGAATTAATCGTCATTAATGCAAGTATTGCCAGTATATTTTTCGTAGATCTCATCTTCATTCCTTTCTCCCGGATACCGGGTTATCTGCGTCATACAATTTGTATGAGAGTCAGTTTATTGAACTGATACACAACAAAATTATTAATAACAAAATGAAGAACAGATGAAACTGCATTTTTTTATAAAAAAAACTAGAAGTGTATATCTTACATTTAAAATATTGTTTAACTTGCATACTCAGGAAGAAGAGTAAGTGGCCTGATAAATGGCGGAACATGAAATTGTTTCTGAGGCTCCAAAGGTGTGGATCAGATGGAAAGGGGGGGAGTGAAGTCAAACGGAATCTGATTGACGGGAGTGGAAAGTGCCGCAGAAATAATGAAAGCGTTGCTGAGATTGGATTGAATACCATTAAATAATTATAACTAACCTAACACGAAGAAATCATGTTACTACTTGACTGGATCGTTCTGGGGGCGTTTGTCCTCGCGTTGGTTGCCTTCATCGTTATTTCGATGCGGGGGAAGAAGGACACATCAACTGACTACTTTCTTGCCGGACGTGACGCCACATGGGTTGCCATCGGTGCTTCAATCTTTGCATCGAACATAGGATCTGAGCATCTTGTTGGTCTTGCAGGGGCAGGGGCTTCCTCAGGGATGGCAATGGCACACTGGGAGATGCATGGCTGGCTCATACTGCTGCTCGGATGGCTTTTTGTCCCGTTTTATTCACGGAGTGGTGTATTCACAATGCCTGAGTTTCTCGAAAAGAGGTACAACAAGGAGTCGAGATCGGTATTGTCAATAATATCGCTTGTGAGTTATGTGCTGACAAAGGTAGCCGTTACAGTGTATGCCGGCGGTGTGGTATTCAAAGATGTATTCGGAATAGAATCAATCTGGGGAATTGATTTCTTCTGGATAAGCGCAATTGGTCTGGTGGTCATAACAGGTCTTTATACCACCCTTGGCGGGATGAAGGCGGTGCTCTGGACCTCAGTACTCCAGACACCCGTGCTTCTTGCCGGATCGATAGCAGTTTTGATTGCCGGACTGATAAAGGTTGGCGGATGGGATGACCTGATGCATATATGCCGGGCCGTTCCGGTAAACGAATACGGAGACACGATGACCCAGCTTATCCGTTCACCGAAGGATGCCACATTCCCATGGACAGGTGTACTGCTCGGATCGGCCATAATCGGATTCTGGTACTGGTGTACTGATCAGTACATCGTGCAGCGTGTGCTTTCAGGCCGTGACCAGACGCAGGCCCGTCGTGGTGCCATCTTCGGAGGTGCACTTAAACTGACCCCTGTCTTCATCTTTCTTATTCCCGGAATGATTGCCTATGCTCTGAACCAACAGGGTGTCATTACTCTTACAAGTTCTGATTCCGCATTTTCCACGCTCGTCAAGGAGTTGCTTCCGATGGGCTTCAAGGGACTTGTGGTTGGCGGTATACTGGCTGCTCTGATGAGTTCGCTGGCATCGCTCTTCAACTCTTCAGCTACTCTCTTCACAATTGACTTCTACCAGAAGTACAGGCCGAACGCACCTGAGGCTCAGCTTGTTAAGGTAGGCCGTATAGCCACTGTTGTTGTGGTCATTCTTGGTATCCTGTGGATACCTGTTATGAAAGGAATAGGCAAGGTTCTCTATGCATACCTGCAGGACGTGCAATCACTGCTGGCTCCCGGAATTGCCGCAGCCTTCCTTCTGGGCATTCTGTCAAAGAAGGTTACCCCGGCAGCCGGCCTTACAGGTCTGCTTACAGGGTTTTCAATCGGTATGCTTCGTCTTATATTCATGGTGTTCAAAGGCGCCCTTAATCCTGACGGCACAATCTACCAGGTCTTCGTTGGCACAAACTGGCTGCACTATGAGATAATCAACTTTGCGATTGTGATAATTACGATGATCGTGGTGAGCTACTTCACGCCGAAGATAGACGAGCGGCGAATTGTCGGGCTTACACTCGGCTCGGCTACAGCTGAACAGAAGGCTGTTACAAGGGCAAGCTGGAACAAGTGGGATGTAATTACCTCAGGCCTTATCATCACCGTAATAATAGTATTCTATGCCTACTTCTGGAATTAACAGGATTTATTCATCAGATATATAATTGAAATGAAAAAAGGAAATTATGAACTCTGGTTCATTACAGGGAGCCAGCATCTTTACGGTGAGGAGACATTAAAACAGGTCGCAGATGATTCGAAGGCTATTGCCGCTGCGCTTGACAAATCTGAACTTATACCGGTGAAGGTAATCTTTAAGCCGGTCCTCACAACTGCCAGTGCAATTACTGCAATATGCATGGAGGCCAACAATGATCCGGCATGTGCGGGGCTGGTAGCCTGGATGCATACGTTCTCTCCGGCAAAGATGTGGATTGCCGGCCTTAAGAGGCTTAACAAACCGTTGCTTCATTTCCATACCCAGTTCAATCGTGATATTCCGTGGAATGAGATAGACATGGATTTCATGAACCTGAACCAGTCGGCTCACGGTGACAGGGAATTCGGATTCATTTGTTCGAGGCTGAGGATGGAGCGCAAGGTGGTTGTAGGGCACTGGCAGGACAAAGATGTGATGCGTTCAATCGGAGCATGGTCACGTGCTGCACTTGGAGCTCTTGAGGGCCGTAACCTGAGGGTTGCCCGTTTCGGTGACAATATGAGGGATGTGGCAGTTACCGAAGGCAACAAGGTGTCAGCACAGGTAAGGCTTGACTATGAAGTGCAGGGATATGGTATAGGAGACCTGGTGGATGCTGTCAGCAAGGTCACTGATAAGCAGATCAGCGCCCTTGTAAAACAGTACGGAGATGAGTACAAGGCTCCTGCGAAGGTTCTTGCCGCTCCGGCAATAAAAGAGGCAGCCCGCATTGAAGCAGGTATGCGCACCTTCCTCGAGAAGGGAGGTTTTAGGGCTTTCACAACCAACTTCGAGGATCTTCACGGCATGGTTCAGCTCCCCGGTCTGGCTGTACAGAGGCTGATGGCTGACGGTTACGGTTTCGGGGCCGAGGGTGACTGGAAAACTGCTGCACTGGTACGGATAATGAAAGTAATGGCTGACGGCCTCAGGGGAGGCACATCATTCATGGAAGATTATACATATCACCTTGATCCCAAGAACATGGCCATACTCGGGGCACACATGCTGGAGGTCTGTCCCTCAATAGCTGCCGGGAAGCCGGCACTTGAAGTCCATCCCCTGGGTATTGGCGGAAAGGATGATCCTGCAAGACTTGTCTTCAGGACCAATCTCGGCGAAGCACTGGCAGCGTCTCTCGTAGAGATGGGTGACCGCTTCAGGCTCATCGTCAATACAATGAAGGTAATAGAATGCCCGCCAATGCCGAAGCTTCCGGTGGCCAGTGTGCTGTGGAAGCCTTATCCCGATCTGAAGACAGCCGCCACTGCATGGATCTATGCAGGAGGCGCTCACCATACAAGCTTCAGCCAGGCTCTTACGGCCGAACATCTGGCCGACTTCGCTGACATGACAGGAACAGAATTCGTGCTCATTGATGAGAATTGCGAGATCAGACAATTCAGAAAGGAACTGAGGTGGAATGATCTGTACTATGCTCTCAACAAAGGGTTATGACACACATTTATTCAAGACACCCGAAGCATTACCTGGCTGTTGACTGTATCATCTTCGGGTATGACATTGCCGAGAAGGAGCTCAAACTTCTCCTTATAAAGAGAAGCTTTGAGCCTGCTCTCGGACAGTGGTCGCTTGCCGGAGGATTCGTGCAGCAGGACGAAAGTCTTGATGATGCGGCATGCAGGGTACTGTGCACACTGACCGGCCTGTCAGACCTTTATATGGAACAACTCTATACATATGGAGGGGTTGAACGCGATCCGGGTGCAAGGGTAATCTCAACAGCCTATTTCGCCCTGATCGGGATTCATGAGCTTGACCCTGAGATACAGAAGAAGAACGGCGCTCACTGGAGGTCCATTTCCAATCTCCCTGAACTGATCTTCGATCACCAGCAGATGGTAGACAGGGCATTGCGTGAACTGGTGGAAAAGGTCAAGGTTTACCCGGTGGGATTTGAACTCCTGCCTGAAAAGTTCACCCTGGTCCAGCTGCAGAACCTTTATGAGGCCATATACCTCAGACAGGTTGACAAACGGAACTTCAGGAAGAAAATCCTCTCCATGGAACTTCTTGATAAACAGGATGAAAAGGAGAGGGAGACTTCAAAAAAAGGCGCCTGGTATTACAGGTTCAACATCGAGAAGTACAGGGAACTTGCAAGGAATGGATTCTTTTTTAACCTGGCTGTGAGCTGACTCTATTGGCGGGCCAGAGGGTTGGTTTAATCAGAAATTCAAACTTAACATGCTCGAAAAGCTTAAGGAAGATGTATTCAGGGCCAATCTTGACCTGGTCAGCCACGGCCTGGTCATTATGACCTGGGGAAATGTCAGCGGTATCGACCGGGAATCAGGGCTGATTGTAATCAAACCGTCAGGTGTGTCATATGAAAGGATGACGGCAGCTGACATGGTTGTGACTGATCTTGAGGGCAATGTGATGGAAGGCACTCTTAAACCATCAACTGATGCTCCGACTCACCGGGCTTTGTACAAAGCTTTCCCGCAGGCAGGCGGAATTGTTCACACCCATTCCACCCATGCCACTGCATGGGCCCAGGCCTGCCGGCCGATACCATGCCTTGGCACTACTCATGCAGATCATTTTTACGGGGCTGTCCCTGTCACAAGGAAGCTGACGGAAGAGGAGACCGCAAATGATTATGAGTATAACACCGGCATTGTGATAGCCGAGTCGCTGAAAGGAATGGATCCCATGTCGATGCCTGCAGTGCTTGTTGCCTCGCACGGGCCATTTACATGGGGTACAACTCCGGCTGATGCCGTGCATAATGCAGTGGTTCTTGAAGAGGTGGCGCGCATGGCAGCCATTTCGGTCACGCTGGCAGATCCGGCAGAAATTGACAGGTACCTGCTTGACAGACATTACCTGCGCAAACACGGTAAAAACGCATATTACGGTCAGAATAAATAGTTCTCTAAAACAGTTTGAAATGCATAAGTATACTATCGGAGTTGATTTTGGAACACTATCAGGAAGAGCGGTACTGGTTGACACAACCACCGGTGAAGAGGTTGCTGTCGCCGTTCATGAATATTCACACGGAGTGATGGATGAGAAGCTGCCTGACGGCACCCCGCTCGCGGTAGACTGGGCGCTTCAGCATCCGCAGGATTACCTTGATGTCTTCAGCATAACGATACCGAAGGTAATGAAGATGGCAATGGTCTCACCGGAACAGGTTGCAGGTGTGGGAATTGACTTTACCGCCTGCACCGTTTTACCTGTTAAGGCAGACGGAACTCCGCTGTGTTTCCTTGATGAGTTCATGAGCAGGCCGAATGCATGGATCAAACTGTGGAAGCATCACGCCGCCCAGGATGAGGCCAACTGGCTGAATGCCATCGCGGAGGAGAGAGGGGAGAAGTTTCTGAAACGCTACGGTGGAAAGATATCATCAGAATGGATGATACCAAAGATCTGGCAGACAGTGAACGAAGATCCGGAAGTATATGATGCTGCCGACAGGTTCATTGAGGCAGCCGACTGGGTTGTATGGCAGCTCACAGGCAGGGAGACACGCAATACATGTACTGCAGGATACAAGGCCATATGGCATAAGCATGACGGCTATCCTTCAAATGACTTCTTCAAAGCTCTTCATCCGAAGATGGAGAGACTGGTTGATGAAAAACTTCTGCGCACACTGATGCCTGTTGGCACAAGGGCAGGAGCCATAACTGCTGCCGCCTCACGGCTAACCGGGCTTAAGGAAGGCACTGCAGTTGCCGTGGCCAATGTTGATGCCCATGTCTCAATTCCGGCAGTAGGAATCACCTCGCCAGGCAAAATGCTGGCTATAATAGGTACTTCGACATGCCATATGCTTCTGGGTGACACCGAAAGGGAGGTGCCGGGCATGTGCGGAGTTGTGGAGGACGGAATTATAGAAGGCTTTTTCGGCTATGAAGCCGGACAGAGCTGTGTGGGTGATCACTTCCAGTGGTTTGTCGAGAACTGCACCCCGGCAGAATACAAGGCAGAGGCTGATGCCGCCGGCATTGACCTTCATACACTGCTTACTGAAAAGGCAGCGAAGCTCAAACCCGGTGAGAGCGGACTGGTGGCCCTCGACTGGTGGAACGGCAACAGGTCTGTGCTGGTTGACGTGGACCTGACAGGTATGATCGCAGGTATGAGTCTGGTAACCAAACCGGAAGAAATTTACCGGGCGCTTATCGAAGCTACTGCTTACGGTACAAGAATGATAATTGAGACCTTCGAGGAGAACGGTGTACCGGTAAAAGAGTTTTACGCTGCAGGCGGCATTGCTGAAAAAAATCCTTTCGTGATGCAGATTTATGCTGACGTGATCAACAGGGAGATAAAAATTTCAGGTTCGCCGCAGGCACCGGCGCTGGGATCGGCAATGTTCGGCGCTGTTGCAGCCGGAAAGACGGCCGGCGGTTTTGACACAATCATGGAGGCGGCAACAGTCATGGCGAAGGTTAAGGAACAGACATACAAGCCAATCGGTGAAAATGCCGCAGTATATGACAAGCTGTTCGCCGAATACAGGACCCTGCATGATTATTTTGGCCGCGGACCCAACGATGTGATGAAAAGGCTCAAGGCCATCAGGAAAGAGGTCAGGGGCTGATGAAAACAGCAGTTGCCATATTCGTAGCGGTTATGCTTGCTTCATGCAATGGCAAATTTCCGGAACCGGAGAGAGGGCAGAACGGCTGGCTTAAAACCCCTTCGCTGCAGTCAGTTGCCGTGAATGACGCTTTCTGGAAACCTCTCATCGAGAGGAACAGGACTGTGACAATACCGTACGCCTTCGGCAAGTGCGAGGAAACCGGGCGCATTGACAACTTTGCAATTGCCGGCGGACTGAAGAAAGGGAAACATACCGGTGAGCGTTATAATGACTCTGACGTATTCAAAATAATTGAAGGCGCCTGTTATTCGCTGCTTGAAACGCCTGACCCGGTTCTACGGCACTATGTGGACAGTCTTATTACACTTATTGCAGCGGCACAGGAAGATGACGGTTACCTCTACACCACCCGTACAATTGACCCTGTAAATATGGCTCCCGGTGCAGGCAGGGAGAGATGGACAGACGAGCGTGTCAGCCACGAACTTTACAATGTGGGACACATGTACGAGGCTGCCGTTGCGCATCACCTGGCAACCGGTTCAGACACTTTTCTGAATGTGGCGTTGAAAAATGCCGGGCTGATAGCCTCCGAATTCGGCTGGGGTCTTCGCGAAATTGCTCCCGGTCACCAGGAAATAGAAATAGGGCTCATAAAACTTTATGAAGTTACCGGCAACAGGCAATGGCTTGACCTGGCAAAGTTCTTCATTGATGTGAGGGGCAAACAGGAAGAGTATGTAAGGCACCCTGCCGGATCACGTTTCGAGGTATACAATGACTCGGTTTACCTTCAGATGCACCTGCCTGTGCTCGAACAGACCGAGGCCGTGGGGCACGCTGTCAGAGGTGCCTATATGTACACAGCCATGGCTGACGTTTCACGTGCTACAGGTGACAACAGTTACCTGCAGGCGTCAGAAAAGATATGGAATGACGTAACACGAGGCAAAATATATATTACCGGAGGAATCGGTTCAAAGGAATACGGCGAAGCCTTCGGCGAAGCCTTTGAATTGCCTAATATGACAGCCTACACAGAGACATGCGCCTCGGTGGCAAACGTCTTCTGGAACCACAGGCTCTATTCAGCCACCGGCGATGCCAGGTATCTTGACGTGCTTGAACGGACCCTGTACAACGGTCTCATCTCCGGCATAGGGCAGGATGGCTGCAGCTTCTTCTATCCCAATCCCCTTGAGTCTGACGGCAGGTTCGAGAGAGCCGGCTGGTTCGAG
>CAZOHL010000008.1:0-48377 GCA_964579645.1 uncultured Rikenella sp.
CTGCCGCTATATATCGCTTTTATCATTGTGTGCCTCCCCCTGAAGCTGTCGGGGCAGGATCCGGATACGATTCGTCCGGTCCGGAGAGACACTCTCCCGGCCTTGCAGCGCGGCCCTGCCAGGCCACTTGCACCGCGGGGTGCAGATACCGGCAAACAGCCTGCCGGCACTGACACAATATCCGACAAAGGTTCCAGGCAGTGGACCCTTTCGGCCGACTATACAACCGAGATCACGGTACCGCTTGACACGGCCTTTTCGCTCTTCAACCGCTACAGGTCGGCAGACAGGCATTCTGATTTCAACGCTTATACTGGCAATTACGGACTCCCCCTGTACCAGATCAACTTCTTTGACCGTGAATGGAAACCAGACAGGTTCCTGTATGCTCATTATATGCCATTCATGTTCACCCCGTCGAATACCCTCTTCATAAATACGCATGTTCCCTTTACCGAACTGAAGTGGTCGAACGGCGGAGCGAGGAGCGTGGCCGAGCAGACATTCCGGATCAGGCACTCGCAGAATGTAAACAGGAAGCTCAACTTCGGCCTTGTCTATGATATAGTGTACAACATCGGCCAGTATAACCTGCAGAAGGCCATCGACAAGAACTTTCTGCTGCACGGCTCCTACAATACTAATGCATATAATGCTTATGTATCGGCAGGAATCAATAACCACGAGTCTGAGGAAAGCGGCGGTTTAATTTCAAAGGATGACCTCAGCCTGTATGAACCCGAGGGTGTGCCGTTCCGTCTCAGTGACCTCAACAGTGCAAAAAGCACCCTTAAGAACCGCTACCTGATGCTGGTTCAGAAGTATTCACCGGGGGGGAAGCGTGACACCGTCACCGGCGAGGTACTTAAGAGCGGTCCGGTTACCTTCTCACACATCGGCATTCTTGAATGGAACAGGAGGAGATATTTCGACAGTTATGCTTCCTCTGACTTTTATGACACAACGATGATCAGCAAGGGTATTACTGCTGATTCTCTTCAGGAGCGAATCCTCTCGAACACCCTGCGGGTTGATTTCGCCGCAGGCCGGACTGACCGTTTCAGGATCGGAGCAGGGGCCGGGATAAGGAGTGAGCTACGCTCGTTCGGCCAGATAGTCCCGGGAGACACTCTTACAAGACCTGATACTGTCAGGAGAAAAATGAATTCCCTTGTCCTTACGGGCAAAGTTTTCAACAATATAGGCAGCAAGTTTGGCTGGGCAGCATCGGGTGATCTGTGGTTCCAGGGTTACCGGGCAGGAGACTTCGTTGTTGATGGCCGCATTTACAAGGAGTTTGAGACACGCCGGAGGGGTATTATAACATGGGATGCCACCGGCACAATTGCCAGTTATACTCCCTCATTCTGGTACTCTTCATGGGGCTCGAACAACTTGGCCTGGCAGCTTGACCCCAAACGTGAGTTCAGGCTCATGGCAGGCTCATCATTGCAATGGCCGGAGCTGAAACTCAGGCTTAAGTTCAACTATGCAATTGTTGATAACTTTACGGGTATGGGACCAGGCGCAGTCCCCTTCCAGCATGAGGGCGGGCTATCCATCCTGGCGCTTACCGCGAAGAAGGAATTTGTGGTCTGGAAGCTGCACCTGGAAAATACCCTGTTATTGCAGCAGAGTACCAATACTGAAGTTCTTGATCTTCCGCTGATTACAGCACGCAGCGCCTTCTTCTTCGACCATGTTTTCAGGTTCAGATCCACAGGTGGTGAGTTAAGCTTCCAGATAGGGGCCGAGGCAATGATCCATACTCTCTATAATGCAATGAGTTACATGCCTGCGACAGGCAGATATTTTAGCCAGAATTCCGAACAAGCCGGCAATTATCCTTTTGTCAATGCCTTTATCAATCTGAAGATAAAAAGGACCAGGATTTTCGTTATGGCTGATCACGTTAATTCAGGCCTGACCGGTTACGAATATTTCCTTGTTCCGGGTTATCCGCTGAATATCAGGATGATAAAATACGGTCTGGCATGGACTTTCTATGATTAAAATAATTATATTATCTTTGCGGCGTAAACAATACCGGTAGAGGATTGTTGAATTGTCGGACTAATTGTTTAGGTATTGAGGAAGTTTATTTCGTTCTTGTTTATTGTTTTTTTGTCAGTCATCTCCTGTGAAAAGGAGAACCGAAGGGTTTACACAGAGACTGTGCCGCCGAGGGATCTTGACGTAATCCTCGCCGAAGGCAAGATCAGGGCGGTTACAAATGTGAACCAGACGAGCTACTTCATCTATAAGGGAGAGCCGATGGGCTTTCATTTCGAATTACTCAAAAAGTTTGCAGATCACCTGGAGCTTGAGCTTGAGATAATTACGAGCAATGATATAGATGAGGCCCTTGGGTACCTCCAGTCAGGTGCCGCTGATCTTGTAGCCATTGGGCTCAGTGTCAGTGCAGACCGGAAGGAAATGATGCAGTTTACCGAGCCCCTGATGCAGGCCAGCCAGGTGCTGGTACAGCGCAAACCCGGCGGCTGGGAAAAAATGACAGAAAAGACAGCCGCTGAAAAGCTGGTCAGGAACCAGCTTGACCTGGCGGGAAAGACAATCTACGTACAAAAAGGATCTTCGTATGCTCAGCGTCTCTATAATCTGGAGCGTGAGTCAGGTATGGACATAGGTGTCATTGAGGTTCCGTATGATGCCGAGGAGCTGGCCCGCCAGGTGGCAAGGGGAGAAATAGAATACACAGTATGTGATGACTATATGTCAAACATCATCGGTGCACTCTATCCCGGGCTCGACATGTCGACTCCGGTGAGCTTCCCGCTCAATATTGCATGGAGCGTGCAGAAAGAGGGGACTGATGCCCTTATCAGCGAGCTGAACGGATGGATTACAGGGTTCAAGACAACGCGCGAATACGCCAGGCTCGAGAGAAAGTACTTCAGCGGATTAAGGCCGGCATCCATGGCCGGATCGGAATATTTCGCCACAAACTCAGGCGGTAAGGTATCTCCATTTGATGACATCATCAAGAATTACGCTGACACAATCGGATGGGACTGGCGTCTTGTTGCCGCACTGATCTACCAGGAATCGAGGTTCAATCCGTCAGTCACCTCTCCCCGCGGGGCGTACGGACTGATGCAGGTGATGCCTTCAACCGGGCTGCACTTCGGGTATGACGTTACGCGCTCAGTCGAGAGCAACATCCGCGCCGGGATCAGTTATATCAGGATGCTTGACAGGATCTTCGGCCAGTGGGTAACCGATCCTGATGAGAGGGTTAAGTTCATTCTTGCAAGCTACAATGCAGGTCATGGTCACGTAATTGATGCAATCAGGCTTGCAGAGAAAAACGGGCTCGATCCGGGCAGGTGGGATGACAATGTTTCACTCTTCCTCGAGCGCAAGGCAGATCCGGCATTCTACGATGACCCCGTGGTAAGGAACGGGAGGCTGAAGCAGGGTGTTGAGGTAAACGCCTATGTTGCGGATATCCTTAAGCGGTACGAGCACTATCGGAACCTCAAGTAGAGATACAATGCCTGATCCTCTACGAGGAACCATTTCATTAACGTTCAGCTATACAATGCTTTATGCGCTACGCGCAACGACTCCCAGGAGAGCTTGCCCCGATAGCCGCAGGCTGTCGGGGGGATGCAGCATTGTAGAACAGGAAGCAGGCAATGGGGGATTCCACATAAGGGATTCAGCATTGTAGGCAGGCAGTCAGCGTATAAATACAATTCCCCGTAGGGGATACAAAATTGTAACTAATCGTACAGGAGGTATTTTGCGCGGGTGGCTTTGAACCCGTCAAGCCCCTCCTTCCATGATGCCTTTATCTCCCCAGAGCTCATACCGCTGATGATTTGTTCGCGGAGTGTGCTGCTCCCGGCCAGCGTGTCGAAGTACCCGTTGAAGAAGTTCTCCTTGTCAGGGTAGTCCCTGTACATGTCAATGATCCAGTCAAGGTTGATTTCAGGTTTCGGCACCAGTCCGTCTGCTGTCGCATGACGCAGGTCAATCCCGAAGCAGGTCATGCCATTGTGTTTCGGATCGGAAGATCCGAATGAGGGTTTCGGGGTGAAGCTGAACCCGGTGTCGGGTATTTCCGGCGCTCCAAGGACCTGGAAAGCAAATTCAGTTCCCCTTCCGCATGACAGCACAGTGCCCTCCGAGAAGCAGAGAGAAGGGTACAGGTAGATCGAGTTCATGTTTGGCAGGTTTGGTGATGGTATCACCGGCAGCTCATACATCGTGCTGTGGGTGTAGCCGGTGCAGCCGATAACCTTAAGGTCGCACCTGATTCCTCCCTTCAGCCACCCCTCGCCGTTCACCATGCCGGCATACTCGCCAAAGGTCATGCCGTGCACCACGGGTACAGGATGAAGACCGACAAACGAGCGGTATCCGGCAGTATCAAGTATCGGGCCGTCAACATAATAACCGTTCGGATTCGGACGGTCAAGGACAATGAACTGTTTCCCGTTTTCGGCGCATGCCTCCATTACGTAACACATTGTAGTCAGGTACGTGTAAAACCTGGTCCCCACATCCTGGATGTCAAAGACAACAACATCTATATCAGCCAGATCTTCCGCTGCCGGTTTTTTCTTTGAGGAATAGAGGCTGATAACCTCGATGCCGGTAACAGGATCTGTTCCTGATGTGATAACGGCGCCGGCGTCGGCCAGGTCCCTGAAGCCGTGTTCCGGGGCAAAAATCAGCCGGATGTCGATGCCTGCAGAGATCAATGTATCAACCAGGTGGCTTTTGCCAACAATCGAGGTCTGGTTTGCCACAACTGCCACGCGTTTCCCTTTAATAAGCGGCAGGTACTCTCCGGTTCTTTCCGCCCCTGTCATCAGGGTAACGTTTTGATTTCCGGCCGGGCAGGCCGAAACAATCAAGGCTATCAATACAAATGGGATGATCAGTTTATTCATGATGAGAAGGTTTGGAGTAAAGATAAGAAAACAGGCAACAAACGGATTCTTCGAGCTTAATTCTTAATTTTGTCGCAATGTCAATCGGAACCTTCATAGCCAGCCGCCTGATAAAGGACCGTAACCGGGGTACTGCCTTTTCGCGGCCAATAAACGTCATTGCCATTATCGGTATTGCTCTGGGGCTGGCGGTGATGATCCTCGCGGTGTCAATCCTTACCGGCTTCAAGCAGCAGATCCGCGACAAGGTGGCGGGTTTCGGGGCGCATATCCAGGTGGTTAATTTTGACGCCAACCTGTCATATGAAACCGTACCGGTCAGTTCAAACCAGCCCTTCGTTTCAAAGGTCAGGGAGAATCCCGGGATCCGGAACGTCCAGGTCTTCGCCACCAAGGCGGGAATCATAAAGACTGACGAAAACATCCAGGGAGTTGTTCTCAAGGGCATAGGCAGTGATTATGACTGGAGTTTCTTCAGGTCGAACATGATTGAGGGGGAGACGCTAAGCCTCAGTGACACGGCACGAAGCAATGATGTTGTCATCTCGAAGAAGGTGGCTGACATGCTGGATCTGAAGCTGGGCGACTCATTCTCGATGTTTTTTGTCCAGGATCCGCCCCGGATGCGAAAGTTCACAATTCATGGCATATATGAAACCAGCCTCGAGGAGTTTGACAAGACTTACCTTTTCTGCGACATCAACCACATCAGGAGCCTGAACGGCTGGAGCGATGACCAGGTCAGCGGTTTTGAGATCTATATAAAAAACTTCGACGAGCTTGATTACATGACTGATGTTGTCCGTGATGCAATAGGCTACCGGGTAACTGAGGAAGAGGAGCAGCTGAAGGTAACCAACATCAGGGGGCGTTATCCTCAGATATTCGACTGGCTGGGATTCCAGGACACGAACGTGATCATCATCCTGGTGCTGATGATCCTTGTTGCCGGGTTCAACATGATTTCCGGGTTGCTCATTCTGATCCTTGAGAAGACCAACATGATCGGAGTGCTGAAGGCTCTTGGCGCCGGAAACAAAGTCATACGAAACGTTTTTCTCTACCAGGCTGCATGGCTTACGGTCAAGGGACTTTTCTGGGGCAACGTGACAGGTATCGGACTTGCACTTCTGCAACTTAAAACAGAGATGATTTCTCTTGATCCTTCTTCATATTATCTCAGAAGCGTTCCGATCAATCTCGATCCGGTTCATGTGATCATGCTTAATATCGGGACGATGCTTGCAATCATTCTGATGCTTCTGATACCTTCTCAGCTGATTGCTCGGATTACACCGGTCAAGGCGATACGTTACGACTGATAATCAGTATGATACAGACTTAATATTATTAAGCAAGGTTCATTTGAATGCAAATGCCATTTTTTTTTCACAGGATTAATTTTATAAATCTCCATCCTTTTATTTCGACATATTTTTAATTGTCCGGCATCTAAACATGTCGTAGCTGAAAGTTACGCAAACTTTCTTTAAATGGGCATTTCCATAATTCCGGGCTTCTGCGTAAATTGCAGTGGCAATGTCTTAAGGTATGTCAAAAACTGATCCGCGGAAAAATTACGAAGAAACCAGGGAGGAGATCGGGTATGTCACCCGGAAGGAGGCGACGCTTACAGATTATAAGCGGATCGGCTTCAGGTCGGGCCTCGAGGTGCACCAGCAACTGAAGACCAAAAGCAAGCTTTTCTGCCGGTGCCCGGCAGGGTTTTACCATGACGACAATGATTATGATGCCGAGGTAATCCGTCACATGAGGCCCACACTCAGTGAGATGGGTGTTTATGACGGCACTGCTCTGATGGAATTCAGAACCAGGAAGGAGATTACCTACAGGATCAACAATGAAACGGCATGCACCTACGAGGTCGATGACACCCCTCCATTCCCCGTCGACAGGGAAGCGCTTGAGATAGCCATCAGCATTGCACTGGCTGCGAAGATGAATATCGTGGGAGAGGTTCATATCACCCGGAAGCAATATCTTGATGGCAGCATCCCGACCGGTTTCCAGCGGTCGGCCATCATAAGCGTGGAAGGAGAACTTCAGCTTAAAAACAAGAAGGTGAGGCTCATCCAGCTCAGCCTGGAAGAGGACTCATGCCGCGAAGTGTCAGACATCGGTCATAAGCGCATATACAAGACTGACCGGCTGGGTATGCCGCTGATAGAGACGGTGACCTACCCTGATTGCCTCACTCCTGATGAACTGGCCGAAGCAGCCGAATATATAAGGTTTCTAAACCGCAGTACCGGCAAGGTACGTACCGGCATGGGCGCTGCGCGTGAAGACGTGAACGTCAGCTGCGAGGGAGGAAGCAGGGCCGAGATCAAGGGGGTGGCGCATATCAGGTGGATACCGGAGCTGTCACACAACGAGGCATTCAGGCAGTACGCGCTGCTGAACATCCGGTCGAAACTGCAGAGGAACATTGCAGATCCGGCAGCATGGTCGGTCAAGAACAGGGAGATCACCGAAAAGGAAAAGGAGTTTCATTTTGCACCTGTCAGGGCAGCCCTTGACCGAGGAGAGAGGGTCATGGCGCTGAACCTCCCCGGCTGCAGGGGCATTCTTTCTCATTTTACCCAGCCCGGAAGAATCTTCGCCGATGAGATCAGTGACAGGCTGAAGGTGATAGCATGCATTGAGAAACCAAATATGACTCATTCCGAAGAGATCGCCGAAGGCAACTTCAACAATCTCTTCCCCGAGCTGGCGATATGGCTCTCGGCTGCTCCGGATGATGCACAGATAATTTTGTGGGGCCCTGCAGAAGATATCCCGACTGCATTGGAAACAGTAGGGGAGAGAATCCGCCTGGCTTTTGAGGGGGTGCCAAACGAGACCAGAAAGGCGTTTGAAGACGGCACCACAATGTTCGAGAGGGTACTCCCCGGGCGTGACCGCATGTATCCTGACACCGACTCACAGCCCATAGCGGTAACAACAGACATGCTGGAGAGGCTCGGGCAGGATATGCCGGTTGATGTTGCAAAGCGGTTCCTCCAGATGAAGGAGTGGAACCTTCCTGAAGATACCTGGCATTACCTTCTCAGCAAGAACCTGGTGGTGCTGATTGAGCGGATCAGCAATGATCTCGGCTTTGACCCCAGGGAGGTTGGCATCATCATCGGCCACCGTTTCCGCAGCCTTGAGGGGCGTGGCAGGGTGGCAGCAGGTTTCAGCTATGAAAGACTCTATGACCTGTTTGCCTTCCTGAAGAAGGAAAATCTTTTTGCGCCGGTGGCGCGAATAATGCTGCCGGCAGCAGTGGCGGAGACAGCACCTGATTTCAGGAGGATACTCTCAGGGACGGGCCTTCGCCGTGCCACTATTGATGACCTGAAGAGAGAAGCCAGGGAGCTTGCGCCGATGTTCACCGAGGTGTGTTATAACGGCAACATGGCCGGAATGGAAGACTGGCTGATGGGACAACTGCACATGAAAGCCATCGGCACAGTAAGGTTGTCAGAATTGAGAAAAGCAGTGTCTGAAATATTAGAGGTTAGAGATTGACTGTTATGGCTGAAGATTTTTTCCAGGGATACAAAGGCGAGGCACTTGCGGTACTTAAGAAGTTCAATGTCCGCGTCTGGGGTCAGACTGAGATAGAGACCACCCGCGGTCTGTTTAAGGGAACCATCCTTCCGCGTTCGGAGAACAATGACGACCAGCACGTTGTGATCAAGATTGAAAGCGGCTACAACGTCGGCATTGATATAGCCACAGTCATCCGCATGACAGAGACCGGTTACAACAAGGCAAACTACAAGATTCCTGAAAAGGAGTTTCCATATTCTGATGACAAGCCCAATGTCAAGTTATTTGGCACGGGCGGCACAATTGCCTCGAGGCTCGATTACCGGACCGGAGCAGTCATCCCGGCTTTCTCTCCGGGCGAGCTCTACGGTGCGGTGCCTGAGCTGGCAGATGTGTGCAACATACGCACCGAGAAGCTTTTTGCCGTCTTCAGTGAGAACATGGGCCCTGACCAGTACAAGATACTTGCAAAGGCCATAGGTGACGAGATTGCAAATGGCGTTGACGGCATTATGATAGGTCACGGCACTGACACCCTGCATCACACAGCTGCGGCGCTCTCGTTCATGGTACAGGATCCACCCGTGCCGATAGTTCTCGTCGGATCGCAGAGATCCTCAGACCGGCCGTCGTCAGACGCTGCCCTGAACCTTATACACGCCTCCACGGCCGCCGGTCATGGTGACATCGCAGAGGTGATGGTATGCATGTTCGGCCCCACCAGTGACGAGTACGGTTTCCTGCACCGCGGCACACGTGTACGCAAGATGCACAGCTCGTACAGGTCCACTTTCCGAACCATCGGTGACATACCCGTGGCTACTGTCAAAAGGGGCGAGGTGAAGCCAATTCAGAAGATTTACAATCCGCGGCGCACTGACCGGAATGTGAAGATCATGCCTTATTTCAGCGAGAATGTGACAATGATCTACTTTTATCCGCACATGAAGGCTGATATGATCCATTCACTGATTGACAACGGTTACAAGGGTATCATCATAGTAGGGACGGGACTTGGGCACGTGAACCGGGAACTCTACCCGGCCCTTGAAAGGGCACAGCGGGAGAATGTGGCAGTGTACATGACGCTGCAGACAATCTGGGGTTATGTACATATGTTCGTATATGAGACAGGCCGTGATATGATGGCAAAGGGTGTCATTCCGCTGGGCAACATGCTGCCGGAAGTGGCGTGGGTGAAACTGGGTTGGGCGCTCGGTCAGACCGATGACCTCCGGGAGGTGAAGCGTATTATGCTTACCCCCGTAAACGGTGAGATCACCGAACGCGAGCCGTATAACGGTTACCTGGTTTACCAGGGCGGGGTGCCGGAGGTGGAGGAGTTCATCAGGCGGGTACACAAATAGAGCAGGCAATAGGCAGTAGGCAGTAGGCAGTAGTGTAGGTCTCTGATAACATGCCTGTTAAAGGCCACCAGGCAATAATGATGTTGTCAACACTCTTGCCTATTGCCTCTTGCCTACTGCCTAAATCTCAACCCACCCTTCCCGGATAGACTTTCAGCGCCTCTGCGAGTGTTTCCATTGCATTGCGCAGGTCGTCAATCTTCAGGACATATGCAACGCGCACCTCGTTCTTGCCGGCACCGGGGGTGAAGTAAAATCCGGTTGCGGGGGCCACCATCACCGTCTGGTTCCTGTAATTGAATTCTTCAAGCAGCCACTGTGCAAACCTGTCAGAGTCATCAATCGGCAGTTTCACAACCGTGTAGAATGCTCCGCGGGGCAGCGGACAATAGACACCGGGCATCCGGTTGAGCGCATTCACCATGAAGTCACGGCGTGCGATATACTCATCGTAAACCTCCTTGAAATATTCCTTCGGGGTGTCGATGGCAGCCTCTGCAACAAGCTGACCAAGCTCAGGAGGGCAGAGTCTTGCCTGTCCGAACTTCAGGGCTGCTGTCAGCACCTCTTTATTATGAGTGATCAGGGCGCCAATACGCACCCCGCACATGCTGTATCTCTTTGATACTGAATCAAGAAGAACTACGTTGTCTCTTATTCCGTCAAGCTGCATTGCGGAGAAATGCTCAGCGCCATAGCAGAACTCCCTGTATACCTCGTCGGAGAAGAGGAACAGGTCGTGTTTCCTGACAATCTCACCAAGCTGCATCAGCTCTTCCTTCGAGTAGAGAGCCCCTGTCGGGTTGTTCGGGTTGCATATCAGTATGGCTTTGGTCTTCGGAGTGATCTTCTTCTCGATCTCGGCAATCGAAGGCAGTGCAAATTCGTCCTCGATGAATGATCTGACAGGTACGATCTTAACGCCGGCCGTGGTGGCGAAGCCGTTATAGTTGGCATAGAACGGTTCGAAGGTTATCACCTCCTCGCCGGGATTGAGGCATGACATGAATGCGAAGAGGACAGCTTCCGAGCCGCCGGTTGTAACAATGATTTCAGTATGATCAACGTCGATCCCTATCTTCCTGTAGCTCTCAGCCAGTTTACGGCGGTATGACTCATTCCCTGCCGAGTGGGTATATTCGATGACCTTCAGATCCATGTTTTTCAGTGCCGTCAGCGCTGCCCCGGGAGTGTGTATGTCAGGTTGCCCGATATTGAGGTGGTATACCTTAACTCCTCTGCGTTTTGCCTCCTCGGCATAGGGTACGAGCTTCCGGATGGGTGATGCCGGCATTATCCCGGCCTTTTCTGAAATCTTTGGCATGACTGTAAATTTTAAAATCACTGATAACTTACCGTCCCAAATGTATTCAAATTCAAATCAGATCAAAATGATTTCAGGCATAAGACCGCCGACTTTTTCCATACTGACAACAAAATGTTAATTTTGTGCGCTAAATCGCAAATTGCAAATCGCACATCTTACATCGCACATCGCAAATCGCAAATCCCATGACCGACATTCCTTCAAAATATGATCCGGCTTCCGCAGAGGGAAGATGGTACAGTTACTGGATGGAAAAGGGGTTTTTCCGCAGCACGCCTGACAACCGCCAGCCATATACTATTATTATTCCGCCGCCGAATGTCACCGGGGTGCTTCACATGGGGCACATGCTCAACAACACAACCCAGGATGTGCTTATCAGGCGTGCCCGCATGCTGGGTTTCAATGCATGCTGGGTTCCAGGTACAGACCATGCCAGCATCGCCACCGAGGCTAAAGTTGTTGCAAAGCTACGCAGTGAAGGGATAGAAAAGAGGTCTATCTCGCGCGACCAGTTTCTGGATCATGCATGGGAGTGGACCCATAAACACGGGGGTATAATCCTTGAGCAGCTGAAGAGGCTCGGGGCGTCATGTGACTGGGACCGCACCCTGTTCACAATGGATGAACCACGTTACAAGTCTGTTATAAAGGTCTTTGTTGACCTGTATGAAAAAGGATTGATCTACCGCGGAGTCCGGATGGTCAACTGGGATCCGCAGGCGCTCACAGCCGTTTCTGATGAAGAGGTTATATACACCGAAGAGAGATCGAAACTGTACTATGTGCGTTACAGGATAGCCGGAGAGGACAATTATGTAATGGTGGCCACCACCAGGCCGGAGACCATCCTGGGTGACACTGCGGTCTGCGCCAACCCGAATGATGAGCGCTATGCGCACATGAAGGGCAAAAAGGTCATAGTACCAATGGCCAACCGGGAGGTCCCGTTTATCTTCGATGAGTACGTTGATACGGAGTTTGGAACCGGGTGCCTTAAGATCACTCCGGCACATGACATCAATGATTACGAGATAGGGCTTAAGTACAATCTTCAAAGCATTGATGTTTTCAATGATAACGGCACAATCTCGGAAGCAGCGGGCATGTTCACAGGCAAGGACCGTTTCGAAGCCCGTGCCATGGCTGAGGAAGAGCTTCGCCGTACAGGAGCTCTCGTAAAAGTTGAAGACTACGTTAATAAAATTGGCAGGTCAGAGCGCACGCATGCTGTCATTGAGCCGAAACTCTCACTGCAGTGGTTTCTGAAGATGAAGGATGTTTCAAAACCAGCTCTTGATGCGGTAATGGATGAAACAGTAAGGCTCTTTCCTGACAAGTTCAGGAATGTCTACAGGCACTGGATGGAAAATGTCCGCGACTGGTGCATAAGCAGGCAGCTGTGGTGGGGCCAGAGGATTCCGGCATGGTATTACAACAACAGCGAATTTGTTGTGGCCGTGAATGAAGAGGAGGCTCTGGAAAAGGCCCGGAGGGCCACCGGAAGGGCTGATATGACAATGAATGACATCCGTCAGGATGATGACGTACTTGACACATGGTTCTCCTCATGGCTTTGGCCCATTACCTGTTTTGACGGTATTAATCACCCTGATAACGAAGACATTAAGTACTATTACCCATCCAATGTACTGGTGACCGCCCCTGACATCCTTTTCTTCTGGGTTGCCAGGATGATAATTGCCGGGTACGAGTATCGCGGACGCGAACCTTTTGGTGATGTTTACCTCACCGGTATGGTACGCGACAAGCAGAAACGGAAGATGTCGAAATCACTCGGCAACTCTCCCGATCCCATCGGGCTTATAGACAAGTATGGAGCTGACGGTGTGAGAGTAGGGATGCTCCTCTGTTCGCCGGCAGGAAATGATCTTCTGTATGATGACAGCCTTCCCGAGCAGGGGCGCAATTTTGCAAACAAGATTTGGAATGCCTTCAGGCTGGTGATGTCAATGAATCCTGATAACACCGTTGAGCAGCCGGAGGCATCGAAGGCGGCTGTCATATGGATGCGGAACACAATTGACAAAACGCTGGCTGAAATAGAAGACAGCTTTGTTCGCTACCGTATCTCCGATGCATTGATGCAGGCTTACAAACTGTTCTGGGATGATTTCTCGGGATGGTTTCTCGAGATCATCAAACCCACCTTCGGCAAGCCCATCGACGGTGTTACTCACCGTGAGGCACTGGCCATTTTCGGTGATCTGATGAAGATTCTTCATCCTTTCATGCCCTTTATAACAGAGGAGATATGGCAGAGGCTTGCAGTCAGGCCCGAAGGCAGCAGCCTCATGATTGAACGGATGCCGCTTCCGGCCCCGTACGAAGCCGGAATGCTGATGCGTTTTGACGTGGTGCGCGATATAGTCAGCGCCGTGCGGGCTGTCAGGAAAGATAATAATATCCCGATGCGGGAGCCCCTTGTTCTATGTGCTTCACCCGGAGCAACCGGGAATGAGTTTGACCAGGTCATAATCCGCATGTGCAACCTGTCTGAGATAAGGGTGGTGGAAGGCAAGGTAGAGGGTGCTGCCTCATTCAGGATAGGCACATCTGAATTCTTCGTCCCCTTGAGTGACGGTATTGACCATGAGGAGGAAATCCGCAAGCTGAAGGAAGAACTCGTTTACCAGGAAGGATTCCTGGCCTCCGTGCTGAAGAAGCTTTCAAATGAGAAGTTTGTTTCCAACGCTCCTCCCAAAGTGATTGATACAGAGCGTAAGAAAGAGTCGGATGCGCGTGCACGGATAGCAACAATCAGGGATAGCCTGGCGCACCTTCAGAAATAGATTGACGACACAACTGTCATCCTGCATATTTGAGCCAGCCGGGCTCATCTCCGGCACCGCCATGCAGATGAAAATTTACTTCAGGTGAATTATTGTCTGGAGATTGTGTAACTGCCGTTTTCCGTCTGGATTGACTTCCATCCGTCATTGAGCACGAGGTGCCATCCGTCACCGGAAATATGGTTCCTCTCGATCAGGAGGTCCTTTGCACTTACCCTTAGTGTCCGGAGGTCATTTGTAATTAGCGCGCCTCCCTTGTCAACTGCCAGCTTACCCCAGTTGTCCGACACGCGAAGCTTCTGGTAGAGGGTGCCCAGGGTATCGAGATAGTCTATATCCTCCGGCTCGAAGCTGAAGTTCGGACTTTCCATTGTAATTGTCACCACCGGCTTTTCGTTGTATGTTGCCACAATCCGGCGGGTGTACTCGTTTATCATTGCATCGCGTTCACTCTCCTCGGCCCTTATAGCCTGGATATCATAATTGAATGCAAGTGAGCCTGCAACGTCGCGGCAGACAGCCGGCAGTGTCACCCCGTAGGCGTCAAGCACAGCTTTGCCCAGGTCGAAGTCCTGGGTCCTGATCTGTCTGAAATCAAAATCCTTGTCGTTGAGGAGCGTGGCATAAAGGGCCCCGTTTACGAATCCGTAACCGAAGGCATAGGAATTATTCTGATAGATCCTGTCAAGGTATTCGAGTATCCTTGTTCTTATTTCGTCGGGCCCTGAGGTGCACAACTTGATATACGTAAATGTCGTCAGTCCCTCGAAGTTCTCGAACTTGTTCTCATCTGTAATTGCCGTGGGAAAGAGTTCGCGTCTCGCGCCACGGAAGACCAGGGCGTCACGGATTGCCTGATTGCGAGGTTCACCAGATGATTTGATTGCGTTGGTAAGGGCTTTCCATTCAAGTTTAAGGTAGAGCCGGGCATTCTTTTCGTTGAGGTGCCGGGTACTTATAGTTGAGGGTTTCAGGTCGTGTCTGTCCTGAAAGCTGTGAAAAAGACTGTGGACTGTCCGGGTGACAATGCGGTAACGGTCTTCATTCTCCGGCAGGGGGACCATCGCATATTTCACGCCGCCGAATTCTATTACATTGTTTGTTATTATTCTTTCCTTCGGGAGGATTCCGCTGTAGACTCCGTCTCTCTCCCTGAGCAGGCCTTCCTTATCGGGAACATTTGCGTAAAGGGTCCTGCTGCGGCCGTCAACATACATAACAGGTCCAAAAAGGTTTTCTCCCCACAGTTTTCCATTGTCGCTGTCACAGATCTCCCTGACGATGCTGAAGTATTCACCAGCCTTTGCTGCATTGAACCAGGAGGTGTTCTGCTCATGCTTGCATGAAACAATTATCAGCAGTGCAAATATGAATACAGCTTTCCTCATCTGTTTGAATACTTAAGGATCAAAAATAGTAAAAATAGATTAACCCTGACTGCCTGCGATTGCCTCTATGGATTCGTTAATGATATAGTTCCTGTATTTTGCATCTAAAAAATTTTACATTTGCCCATCAACCAAAAAGAGCAGACAATGAGCAATGACATACTTATGAGCCGCAATGAGCTCGTACAATTTTTAAGGAAACCTGCTGACCAGTTCACTTCAGATGATATTGTCCGGTTTATTGAGGCGAAGGGGATCCGGATGGTCAATTTCAGGTATGCGGCAGGTGACGGCAAACTCAAATCACTCAATTTTGTTCCTTACAGCCGTGAGCACCTGACACTTATAATGACAGCAGGTGAGCGCGTTGACGGATCCAGTCTGTTCTCATTTATAGAAGCTGGCTCAAGTGATCTGTATGTCATGCCCCGTTACCGTACTGCTTTCGTAAATCCCTTCTCTCAGACTCCCACACTTGAGATTCTTTGTTCATTTTACAACTCTGAGGGAAAGCCGCTGGAGAGTTCCCCCGAGTATATTCTCCGCAAAGCGATAAAGAGGTTTACCGCCTCTACCGGCTATACGATCAGGGCTCTTGGTGAGCTGGAATATTATGTCAGATCGGCAAGCGAAACCCTATATCCTCTCTTTGACCAGAAAGGTTATCATCAGTCGAAGCCGTTTGCCAAGTTTGAAGATCTGCGCGTGGAAGCGCTTGAGCTTTGTGCAAGGGCCGGTTGCCACATTAAATACGGTCACTCGGAGGTGGGCAGTTTCTCGAAGGATGGAGATGACTATGAACAGCATGAGATAGAGTTCCTGCATGTTCCGTTGGATGAGGCCGTTGAGCAACTGCTTATAGCAAAATGGATACTGAGGATGCTCGGGTACAAGTACGGGGTGGAGGTAAGTTTTGCACCGAAGATAACTGTCGGCAAAGCCGGTTCCGGGATGCACATTCACCTGATGCTGGAAAAAGATGGCAACAACATCATGGTTGAAAACGGGAAGCTTAGTGACACGGCAAGGAAAATGATCGCAGGGATTCTTGACCTGAGCAAGGGTCTGACTGCTTTCGGCAACACAATTCCGACATCTTACCTGAGGCTTGTTCCTCACCAGGAGGCTCCCACGAACATATGCTGGGGCGACCGCAACAGGTCGGTGCTTGTCAGGGTACCCCTCGGGTGGCTGGGTGCATCGCAGATGATACATGATGCAAATCCGGCTGAACCGTCGGGCAAGGCTGACAAGGTTTCAAGGCAGACTGTCGAGTTGCGTTCACCTGACGGCTCGGCCGACATATACCTTCTCATGGCAGGCATTGCAGTAGCCATACAGCATGGCCTCGAGATGCCGGGAGCGCTGGAGATGGCCGAGAGACTTTATGTCAATTACAACATTTTCAAGGAGAAAGAGAAAGCCGAGGCGAAGAAGCTTGAATCACTTCCTGCTTCATGCTGGGATTCTGCAGAAGCGCTGCTGAGCCTTCGCAAGCACTTTGAGAAGGATGGTATCTTCCCGGCAGGAGTAATTGATGCACTGGCTTCGAAGCTGAAATCATACAAGGATCAAAAGCTCAGCGAAGAGCTCTACGGAAACAACGAAGCCATTGCGAAGCTTGTGAAGGAGTACCTGCATTGCGGGTAAAAATGCTGCCGTCTTGCGGCGCTTCATTCATGCTCAGATTTTTCGGGTATCAGTGATAAATGTGGTTCATGCCTTCAGTCTGGCAGCCATTTCCCCTGTTGCAGGTGGCGGCCCGGATGCTGACATTAAGCTCAAAGCCCACAAGCAAAGCCACTGAGTTCAGATAAAGCCAGATCAGAATCACGATCAGTGTCCCGATTGATCCGTACAGCTTGTTGTACTGACCGAAATTGTTGACATATGCAGAAAACGCCAGTGAGGTAATGATGAAAAGACTGGTGGCGAGGATTGATCCGGGAGAGATATACCGGAAGTCCTTCCTGCGTGCAGGAACAAGATAATACAGAGTGGAAATTGCAAAGAACAGCATCACGATAATGAGTATCCATTTGAAGGTCATCACTATATAGAAAACCAGGTTCATTTCAAGCACCCCGATATCCACGAGCCTGTTTACCACGAGGCGGCTCAGGATGATAAGGCCACCTGCTGCTGAAAACATAATAAGTATAAAGATCAGAAGGAAGACAGCAATCTTCCTCTGCTGTATCCAAGACCGGCTCGCGAAGTCGTGCACCGAGACGTTGAAAGCGTGCATGAGTGCATGAATTCCGTTGGTCGAGAATATTATAGTTGCAAAGAACATCACAATCAGCAGGGTGCCGCTTCTGTTTGTGATGACGTCAATTATAGTTGTTTCGAGAAGGTTGTATGCTGCCACAGGCAGGAAGTTCTCAAACAGTTTTACCAGTTCAGACTGGAAGTTAGGTACAGGGATGAAGGGAATGAGGGTAAAGAGGAAGATTGTTGCGGGGAGCAGTGCCATCAGCATATTGAAGGCAATTGACGAGGCTCTTGTCACCAGCACTCCCCGGCCGAAGAGTCCCTTGACGATAAGTTTCGCCACCAGTTCCAGTGGAGCTCCGTCAAAACCCGGGAGCACGGCTTTCCTAATTCCGTTGGTTTTTGCAATCAGCGTTTCCCTGGCGCTCATATAAGTTTTTCAATAGGCTTTCAGGCTCATGTCAAGGCTTTTTATGTGGTGGGTCAGAGCCCCTATTGAAATGTAATCGACGCCGCACAGGGCGTAATCCCTGACGTTTTCAATCGTGATGCCTCCCGATGATTCCGTCTCAGTTCTCCCGGCGATTAGTGCAACGGCTTCCCTGGTGTCAGGGATATTGAAGTTATCAAGCATTATCCGGTCAACCCCTCCTGTTTCAAGAATCTCCTTAACCTCCCTGATATTCCGTGCTTCCACTTCGATTCTGAGATCAAGCCTGCCGGCTGACAGATACTCCCTGGTCCTCCGGATTGCTTCGGCAATTCCGCCGG
This sequence comes from uncultured Rikenella sp., assembly GCA_964579645.1. Taxonomy (GTDB): domain Bacteria; phylum Bacteroidota; class Bacteroidia; order Bacteroidales; family VadinHA17; genus SR-FBR-E99. The sequence continues at coordinate 18,361 of CAZOHL010000008.1, forward strand.
CATAGTCTATATGGTTGTCCTTCAGCATGATCATGTCATAGAGACCCATACGGTGGTTTACTCCTCCTCCGGTACGCACTGCCTCCTTTTCCAGGGCGCGCATCCCTGGAGTGGTTTTGCGGGTGTCGGTTATTTTTGCGCGGGTGTCCCTGACTCTTTCGGTATAAAGGGCGGTTGCCGTAGCTATCCCGCTCATTCTCTGCATAATGTTTAGCACGAGTCTCTCGGCTCGCAGGATTGACTGAGCCCGGCCTGCCACGGTAAGTGCTATGTCTCCGTATCTGACCGCGTCACCGTCATGAAGCAGTAATTCTGTATGAAGTGACTCGTCTGTGACATTGAAAACCTCCTGGGCCACATGAAGTCCCGAAATGACTCCGCTTTCCTTGATTATTAGCCGGGCCCGGCCGGTAACAGAGTAAGGGATGGATGCCAGTGAAGTGTGATCACCGTCGCCGGTGTCTTCGGCGAGGGCATTAATAACAAATGACCGCAGCTGATTATCACTCATTGTCAGTCTCAATCCTAATCTGATGTATCAGGGGATTGCCGTCAACTTTCTTCAGCAGGAAGTATACCCTGAATTTGCCTTTATCTGTTTCCAGGTTTGCTATTGCATACTGGGCGTCACCCCTCGCGCCCTGGTGTTTGATTACAAATTCACGTGAACGGTAGCGGGTGAAGAAATCCTTCAGTATTGTTTCAGCCACACTCTTGCTGTAAAAATCCTCCTTCCCGGGAAGGACCAGCTCAACTGTTTTGTTCAGATATTCGGAGAGCCCTGAAGCACTTCCCGTCCGGAAAGCAATTGCAATGCCAGCTGGTATCCGGGGCTGATCCTGGGCAGCAAGCAGAAATGCAAAGGTGAGAAGCACACCTGCCGTTGCCATAATCTTCTTTCTCATTTCGTTTCCTTTATGCTTTACATCCAAGGACAAAGCAAATTTAACCAAATATATCAAAAACCGAACCACTTTTAATAATAGCGTGACTGTGCCTGCACGTGATGGGCTTAATTGCTATATTTGCCTTACTCAACTGAAACCGGGCAGAGTAATGAAGATGGTGCTCCTGTTAACGGGAAAAACTGATCAGTCATGGATAAAGGACGGGGTAGCGGAATATGAGAAGAGGATCTCAAAGTACGGCCGTCTCGAAACCGTAACATTGCCGGATGTCAGAAACCCGGGCAACCGCCCGGCCGAATGGATAAAGGCAAGGGAGGCAGAAAAGATGCTGGCACAGCTCCGGACTGACGATCATGTAGTGTTGCTTGATGAACGGGGAACGGGTTATTCTACACTGGAACTTGCTGACTGGATGCGCCGGACTGTGATGCTTCCTGTAAAAAGGATAGTTTTCGTGGTGGGAGGGCCTTACGGTTTCGATAACTCTGTAAAGGCCAGGGCAAACCATATGGTATCGCTCTCGAGGCTTACGTTCTCACACCAGGTGGTACGATTATTGTTCGCGGAACAACTATACAGGGTATTGTCGGTTATCGCCGGAGATCCCTATCATCATGAATAGCCTTATGGCTGAGAAACTGAAGAATATAAGGACAGTTGGAGTCCTCCTTGTTATAGCCGTAGCCCTGGCTGTAATTTCTGACTTGCTCTATTTCAGTGACCTGGAGTGGCGTTACCGGACTGGCCGTGTTGACAGGAAGCTCTCATCGCTTGAGCGCGAAGCCGGACAGATGCTGATTGCAGCTGAAAAAGAGATCATGGATGCGGGTGATCCAACAGTACTGTTCAGAAGTACCCTTGGTAAAAATGCTCTGAAGAAGGGGATCACAATGCTGATTTACAATGAGGGCAGAATAGCTTACTGGTCTGACAACAGTATTGCCTTTCCGGGAATCTATGAGGCTCATTTTGATAAGCATAAGCCGGTTTTCTACAGCAATGGCTGGTTCATACCGGTGCACCGGGCGAGCGATGATTATGAAATGATGGCTCTGATAAAGGTGTACAGGCAGTACCCGATTGCAAACAATATCCTTCGTACAGGATTTCCGGATACATTTCCGCTTCCGGATGAGGTTGGCATCACCTTCGACCCTTCTGCTTCCGGATTCAGGATATGGGGATCAGAGAAGGAATTCCATTTCGGCCTGCTCTTCCCGGAGAGGAAGCCTAACACCGTATTCTTAACCATTCCGGCTCTGCTATGGCTGGTTGTGTTTTTCCTGCTTATCAGGCTGGTGATCCTCATGGCCCTGCGCATTGACCGGAAAACCACGTCATTACATGGTAAGGCATTTACTTTTTCTGCACTGCTGGCTGTTTACGCGATTATCCTGCTGACCGGATTGCCCCGTTCGGTGACCGCAACCGAGCTGTTTTCACCATTTAACTGGTCAGCGGGACGGTTGATGCCGACAGTAGGACATGTCCTGCTTCTGGGAATACTGATCCTTTCAGGAATCAGGTTCTTATTCAGGAGCGGCAGTTTCAACACACCGTGGACCGGGAAAGGCCTTTCAAGGTACCTTTTTCCCGGATTTACACTTCTGTCAGGTTTTGTTGTCTTCCTGCTGGCTGAGATGTATTTCAGGGACCTTGTAGTGAATTCAGCAATCAGTTTTGAGGCATACAGGATTCTTGACATGACCTTCATGAGCCTTGCCGGCATAGTCTCAGTGATGCTGCTGCTTACCCTTCCCGTTATATTTATAATGAGGGCATTCAGGATGATGCATGGGTGGCCCCTTCGGGATATCATGCCGGTTGCCGGAGGCGCCCTGATTCTCCTGCCCCTGGCATGCCTGCCTGATGCAGGGTGTAACGGCTGGAGCCTCATGTGGGTGCTGATAATGGTCATCTCGATAATGATTTGGCAGAGGAAATCATCTTCCGAGGTTTCACTGGCAATTATGATCTCTGTTATTACGGCCTTGTTCTCCACGGCGCTGATAATCAGGCACTCCAAGCTTAAGGAGGAAAGAAACATGAAGGTTATGGCTGTCTCCCTGGCCAGTGACAATGATATGGTGGCAGAAGGGATGATCATTGACATGTGGCCGGCACTGAAGAGCGATACAATTCTTGCCGGGCTTGTCAAAAAGGAAAATATCACCCCGGGTGATGTAAATGCTGTCTACAGGTATCTTGAGGACGGTTATTTCTACGGTTACTGGGATAACTATGATATCAGTATCGTGATTTGCCGCAATGACTCACCCCTGAGGCTGGGCTCAACGGGTGCAAATGCGGAGAACTGCTTCGAGTGGTTTGACAACCGAATCAGGAATGAGGGTGACACCATCACACAGACAGGTTTCTGGTTCATGCGCAACCGCACAGGAAGGGCCTGGTACATGTCCAGGCTCATTTATGAGCTTTCGCCTGGGGTGACCAACGGACTCTTCATAGAACTGGTCAGTCACATCGAGACCTTCCTGGCCGGGTACCCTGAGTTGCTGCTTGACGGCGGACATCAGAGATTCCCGATGCTTAAGGACATTTCATATGCAAAGTACAACAAGGGTGAACTTGTTCTGAGATCAGGCGAATACCCTTATGATTCATCAATAGCAGAAAGTGACTCGGAGAGGGAGGAATTCAGGTTTGAAGATACAAGGGATCACAGGCATCTTTACTATATTCTGGGTGACATGACACTTGTTATATCCACTGAAAGGGTGAAATTTCTTGACAGGATCATCACTTTTGCCTATCTGTTCATAGTTATGCTCCTGTATGTTTTCACCCTGCTTGTAATTTTTACTCACCGGCCTGCCGAACTTCTTAAGACTGATACCTTCCGCCGGCGCCTGCAATTATCATTTGCAGCAGTGCTCACAGTGGTGTTTATCATAGTGATAACCGGAGCCCTCATGTTAAGTACCAAACAATTCCGCAGCAATCATACCAGGATAATAAGTGAAAAAGCGACATCCCTATCGATAGAACTGGAACACAAACTCGCTTCGGAGGAAACACTTGAAAGAGGGTGGCAAACGCCTGATTATCCATCGCTTAACCATCTCCTTGTAAAATTCTCAAATGTCTTTTTCACTGACATCAATCTGTATTCACCATCAGGCAGGCTTATTGCCACATCGAGACCTGAGGTTTTTTCGCGCAAGCTTGAAGGCAATATGATTGATCCGGTTGCATATGGCGCACTTATTTCGGGAGGCAGGGATGAGTATATCGGTGTTGAGAGCATAGGCAACATGAGTTTTCTTTCAGCATATCTTTCGTTCTACAATGAGGACAACAAGCTACTGGCCTATCTCAACATTCCATATTTTGCAATGCAGAATCTGCTGACAAAAGAGAGTTCGAACCTGATCGTGACTCTTGTCAACTTTGCACTTCTGTTCCTGCTGATAATGATGTGGGTGGCGGTTTTTCTGAGTGAACGGATTACCAGCCCGCTCATCATGTTGCAGCAGGCGATGGCTTCGGTAGCCTACGGCAGGAAGAATGAACATATAAGCTATAACAGCCGTGACGAGGTTGGCGCACTGGTGAGACAATATAACCGGATGACTGATGAATTGGAGGAAAGTGCCGGAAAACTTGCCCGCACAGAGCGTGAGATGGCCTGGCGTGAGATGGCAAGGCAGATAGCACATGAGATTAAAAATCCTCTGACCCCGATGAAGCTAAATGTGCAGCAACTGTTCAAGTCATGGAATGACAGGGTTCCGGATTTCGAGGAGAGAATAGAGAGTTTTACAGCCAACCAGATCGAGTATATCGATAATCTTTCAAATATTGCCACAGCCTTTTCATCCTTTGCCAAAATGCCTGTGGCGGAACCGGCCGAGGTTGATGTTCTGGCCCAGCTTAACACAACTCTGGCAATGTTCGGCCATGCCGATGAAACGAACATCAGGCTTGAAAGCGGAAAAATCAGCAAGGCAGTTGTGATGGCCGACCGCGAACATCTGAACAGCGTTTTCTCCAACCTGCTGAAGAACGCAATCCAGTCAATCCCGCCGGGGAGGAAAGGAGAAATAAGAATAGTGCTTTCTGCTGATGATAACAATGTAAGAGTCAGATTTATTGACAACGGCACGGGTATATCGGAGGAACTGATTCCCAAAATGTTCACTCCCAATTTCACAACCAAATCATCAGGGATGGGACTCGGTTTATCCATAGTAAAAAGGCATGTTGAGGGAGCAGGCGGAAAGATATGGTTCACAACGGAACAGGACAAGGGTACTGTTTTTACGGTTGAGTTTCCGCTGCTCTACGTTGTTTAGCCTCAATAAACTCAGGATTCCTAAAATAATCTGCGCGATTCTCAGTTTTAATAGCGTAGATTAGAAAACCAGTTCCGTAAGATGCCCCTTATAATACGTAACATAGCCAGGAGTTATCTTCTGATAATTGTGCTGATGATAACCTTCGGCTCTTTACTGGTTTCAGGGCAGACACCCCTTCTTACAGGTCAGGTTAACAGCTATTCCAGGGTCACTGCCGTCGGTGCCGGTTACGTAATTGTGGATGATGCGGCAGGCTTCGCTGTGAATGATACCGTAATGATAATGCAGATGAGCGGGGTTGGGATCAACGCCGGCACTGCACTCGAGGGTAATTATCAGAATACGATAGGTACTCCCGGCAGGTATGAAATACTTGTAGTATCTGCAGTCAATACCGGTACAGACAGGATTGATTTCACCCGGGTGCTTATAAACGCCTATGACCCGGTTGCAAGGGTACAGCTTGTAAAGGTACGGTCTTACCGTGATGCAGTGGTAAACTCCCAGTTATCATGTCAGGCATGGGATTCGACTTCAGTAACCGGAGGGGTTCTGGTTTTTATGGTAAAGGGAGTTCTGACACTCAACGCTGATATTAATGTCTCCGGTGCCGGTTTCAGGGGAGGGATCATATCCCAGGGGAACGGCCTGTGTCAGACATCTGATGACAGCATCAGATGGGAATCATATAGTATATGGGCACACGCTGCCGGATATAAGGGAGAAGGCATTGGCATCAGAACTGCCGCCGGTCTTTCGCTTAACCCGGGTTATATGAAGGGCAAGGGTGCAAACATGACCGGTGGTGGCGGAGGCAACGGACGGTATTCAGGCGGCGGCGGCGGAGCCAATTATGGTGCAGGAAGCCTGGGTGATCAGGAGATGGCACCCGATCTGTGCGGTGGACTTTATCCCGGCGGTCGCGGAGGATTCCCTGTATCATCTTATTCGACACTTAACAACGGTGTATATATGGGCGGGGGTGGAGGCGCCTCCGTATACCTGACTACGCCTACGACTTCTGCCGGCGCAAACGGAGGGGGTATTGTGATCATCCATGCTGACACAATTGTTGGTAATGGCAGGATCATAACAGCAAACGGTGCCGCAGCAAACAATAATGTTGCCGCAAATGCCGGTGCCGGTGGCGGCGGCGGCGGCGGCTCGGTGATAATAAGCACAAGACATTTCCTTTCGGTCCCCGTACTCTCTGCTGACGGCGGCAAGGGAGGCAACAATATAAACCAGAATGGCGCCGGTGGCGGTGGTGGCGGCGGTCTGATATGGACTACCGGCGCCTTTCCCGGAACGGCAACCGTTGCCGGAGGGCAGGGTGGCATACACAGCGGCGGTGATCCGAACCGGGACGGTTTTCCGGGACTGGTCCGGAGCAATCTCAACCTTCCGCTAAACGGGTTCCTTTTTAATGAAATATACATAGCCTATAACCAGCACCAGCTTGATTCAATCTGCGAGGGGATGGTTCCCCCGAAACTCACAGGCACGCGACCTGCGGGAGGAAGCGGTACATACACATATCAGTGGCAGAGAAGCTATGATAACAACACCTGGTCAGACGTTTCAGGTAATTCAATCGAATACACACCAACATCTTCTGAATCAGCCACGCTATGGTTCAGAAGGGTGGTCAGTGACGGCGCCGGCGTCATCGACCGGAGCCTACCGGTACAGATAGTGGTTCACCCGCGCATAACCGGAAACATAATTGGCAATGATACAACGCTCTGCTACAACATGGATCCGGAAGAACTCTACCCGCTTAACTCAGGTCCGGCAGGTGGCAACGGACTCTATTTCTACCAGTGGGAGCAGAGCGCTGACAATGTAATATGGGGCAATGCTGCCGGCGCCGGAACCGCAGCAAGATACAATCCTCAGGCGCTTACCTCCACCATGCACTATCACAGGAGAGTAAGCTCGGGAGCCTGCACCGATGTCAGTTCACCGGTTATTGTGACAATACTGCCTTCAATTACAAACAACACCGTAACGGCTGACCAGACAATCTGCGAGGGGACTCTCTTCAGTAACCTGTCAGGCAGCACCCCTGCCGGCGGAGCGGCACCGGCATTCACCTACCAGTGGATGAGCAGCACTGACAATACCAACTGGGCCCCGGCACCCGGGGCAGCCAACGGGGCAGGTTACGACGTTACAAACGATTTACCGGGATCAACATGGTACAGGAGGATGGTCTACAGCGGCCCCCTCAGCACATGCCAGTCGGCCAGCAACAGTGTCACCCTGGTTTGTCACCCCGCAATTACGAACAATACAATCTCTGCAGATCAGACAATATGTGAAGGCACGGCACCTGCAACAATTGACGGTACCGTTCCTGCGAACGGTGCAGGAGCCGGCACCTACGGCTATCAGTGGATGAGCAGCCCCACAGGGGTGTCATTCAGTAATATCAGCGGTGCCTCTTCTGAAGACCTTCCCGGTACCATACTCACCTCAGGAATCTGGTACAGGCGTGTGGTGACATCATCAGCCTGCACAAGCACCAGCAATGATGTTCATGTAACTGTTGACCCCCGGATAACCGGATTTGCAATAAGCCTTCCGGCGCTGGGGCATGATACAATATGTACCGGAACGACGCCGGGCCTCCTCTCGGGGACTCCCGTGGGCGGGCTGGGAACATTTACTTACGCATGGGCTTCATCAACAGATAACAGCAACTTTGCACCTCTGACTGAAACAGGTCAGTCATACCAGCCGGGCAACCTTACTGCAACAACATGGTTCCGCAGAACAGTAACTTCAGGCGCCTGTACTGAGAGTTCGGTCTTTCCCATAACCGTTCTGCCACTGATAACAGGCAACGCCATAACTGCCGATCAGACGGTTTGCAATACTCATACTCCGGCTGCATTGACAGGCGGAACACTTTCCGGAGGTGATGGAAAATACAGGTATCTGTGGGAGGGAAAAGAGACACAGTCTCCGGACTGGACCGCTGCTCCCGGCACAAACAATACCTCAACCTATCAGCCTCCGATGCTTGACGAAACAACCCAGTTCAGGAGGAGTGTCTTCTCAGGTGAAAACAACTGCTGTGTGTCAGTTTCAGCTCCCGTTACCCTGAATGTCGATATAATGCCTGAGAATATAAGTGCAGGAACCGACCGTACATTATTGCCATACCAGTTCGCTGCTGTTCTCGAGGGCAGTTTTGACGGTGAGGGAACTTCATTATGGAGCTATGATCTCAGCAGCGGTAACGCTGAGCCGGTCTTTACAACTCCACTTGAAAAAAACACAGAAGTAAGGAAGCTTGAGTTCGGAGACAACACTTTCATCTTTGCAGTCACCAACGGCGCATGCATAGCGCCTGAGGTCAAGGTAACCCTGAAAGTGCCGGATCTGACGATACCGCAGGGAGTAACCCCCAACAACGATGGCATAAATGACTACTTCAACGTGGAGGGTCTGGAGTTCACCCGAAATGAGCTTGTCATTATAAATACTGCAGGAGCTGTTGTTTACAGGGCTTCTGATTACCACAGCAACGATCCGCTCGGTGCCTGGACAGGGCTTGACCTGAACGGAAAGGAAGTTCCGGAAGGAACCTATTATTACCTTCTGACTATCAAGGGAGCACAGGATCTGGAAGTTCCGGAGTATTCAGCGAACATAAGCGGATTTTTAATACTCAGGAGATAAGATGATACGAGTTATATACATATCAGTTCTCCTTGCACTGGTGCTTACTGTGTCAGTAAATGCGCAGCAGGTGCCTGTCACCAGCCAGTATCTTACTAACGGCCTGGTGATCAATCCCGCCTATGCAGGTACCCGCGAGGCCCTGAGCGCCAACCTCTCTTACCGAAAGCAGTGGGCGAAGATAAACGGTGCACCCCAGTTCCAGACACTCTCACTGCACAGCCCTGTAAACAAGAAGGAAAAAGTATCACTCGGACTGATGGCTGACTACCTCACTTACGGCGTGACGAAGGATATCGGCGTTTACGCGTTCTATGCATACAGCGTAAGGGTTGGCCAGGGCAGGCTTTCAATGGGACTCAAGGGCGGATTTGACCTCAGCAACACCAATTACAACCGTCTGCAGTTCCCTGACGGAAATCCTGCTGATCCCCTGCTTACCGGAGACATGAAGTACACCCTGCCCAATATGGGAGTTGGATTCTATTACTACACTGACAAATTCTTCGCCGGATTGTCAGTACCCTCACTTCTGACATATAAAAGGGACGAGACCGATCAGTTCCGGGTGAGTCCTGATTATTCACTGTTCAGGACATACCTGACCGCGGGAACCCTTATCCGGTTTGCAGATGCCTTTAAGGTCAAGCCTTCGGTCCTTGTCAGGTATTCAATGCACGAACCTCTTGAGGTTGACCTCAATGCCAACATGATCTTTGCTGATATGCTCTGGGTGGGAGGTTCTTACAGGATAGCAGAGAAGGCAGCAGTGGCTTTGCTTGACCTTCAGGTCACCCCTCAGCTTAAGATTGGTTATTCCTTTGATTACCAGCTTGGTCACCTGAACAAGTATACATCCGGCACGCATGAGGTTTCTCTGAGGTATGAGTTTGCCTATTCCGTGAGTGCAACATCGCCAAGGTATTTCTGAAGATATGAGGAAAATTCTGAAACATACCGCAATAACGGGGCTCATCCTCTTCGTCAGCATCGCTGTCCTGAACGGCCAGGCGAAGGGGACCTTTGAGGTAACGCAGATCTCAAATATCAGCTCCTCATCTGATGAAATGGCACCGGTGATAATGAATGACGGGATACTCTTCTGTTCAAACAGGAAGACCAATCCATTCTTCACGAAAAAGAATCTTGAGGGCATCAGGCTTTATGAACTTTATTTTGCCCCTTTCAACAATGAAGGAGAGCCTGTCTCTCCTGTCCGGTTTGCACCAAACCTGGTAAGGGATGCAAATATCGGTCCGGCATCTGTTACAGCTGACGGCAGCGTGCTCTGGTTCACCCGTAACAACAGTGAAGGCCGCAGATTAGGGAAGAAACAACCCAACAGGTTAGGCATCTTTACTGCCAGGCGCTCCGGTTCTCAATGGACTGATATTACTCCCTTTGAATACAATGATCCCGAATACAATTTTTCCTACCCCTTCGTTTCGGCAGACGGCCGTTACCTTTTCTTCTGTTCTGATATGCCCGGAGGTGTGGGCAAGTATGATATTTACATGTGCGAAAATGTTGACGGTCACTGGACCAGACCGGAAAACCTGGGTCCTGAGGTAAACAGCAGTTCCGCCGAGATACATCCTTTCCGGCACAGTTCCGGAAGACTCTACTTTGCCTCTGACAGGCCAGGCGGGATGGGCGGTCTTGATATCTGGTCGTCTAGCCTGGTGTTTGGTTCATGGACAAAGCCGGTTGTAATGGATGAACCGGTGAATTCAACGGCTGACGACTTTGCGTTTTACGCCGGACAGGGCGGTATGCAGGGCTATTTTGCCTCAAACCGCCGCAATTTCAATGATGATATTTACAGTTTCGCATCAACAATCATCAGATGGTCAGCCTGCGATTCGCTTCAGAAGAACAGCTATTGTTATGAGTTCATAGAGGAGAACGCCCTAAAACAGGATACCCTCAAGACAGGTTTCAGGTGGGAGTGGAATTTCGGCGATGGCACCAGGGCCACAGGTATAGTTGCCGAACACTGTTTCAGCGGTCCGGGAATTTATGATATCAGTCTTGATATAGTTAACCTGATAACCGGAGGCATTGAGAAACGGCAGGCATCCTACGAGCTTGAAATTACTGATATCGAGCAGCCGGTTATAACCAGCCCGGATACTATTGCTGCCGGGGAAACGTTGTTCCTTAATGCTGGAGCCACCTACCTGCCAGGGATGAAGGTAGACCGCTACTACTGGAATTTCGGAGATGAGACTGTTGCGACCGGACTGGAAGTATCGAAGGTATTTGCCCTTCCGGGAAGATATAATATTCAGCTGATAGTCAGTTCAGCACCTGACGCCGGGGGAGTTGTGCGTGAGGTCTGCGTCTGCAAAGACATTGAGGTATCAGCGAAGGTAAAATGATTATTGAAGGAGGAAGATGAGAGTAACCCGCTTAATACTACCGCTTTTTGCATTTGTTCTCACAGCAGCCCCGACGGGGTTGAGAGCCCAGGAAGTACCGGGCCCGGACGAGAACATCCCGTACCTGATAACCTTTGGCAGGGAGGGAGGTATCACATCATGGGGAGATGATGACTTCTCACAGACGTTTTTCTTTGCCCTGCCGAAGGATTACAAGGATCCGTTTTACATCAGGGTGTATGACCCTGATATCGGGGGCAAGACTGACGAGCTCAACAACTTCTGGAACACCCGTATGGTGTACTCAATCTATGGCGGGAAGGGCTGCTACACCCATCTGGAAGCAAACGGAATAGATCCGAGAGGCAATTACAAAAGCGGTACGTTGATGGCAACCCGCACTTTCGGGATGGACAACAAGCTTGACGAACGATGGTTTACTTTCGGACCTTTTAACCCTGCTGACGGAGAATATTACCCGAAGTTCCTGAGCAATATCTTCAAGATCATCTGTGACGGTGTCTCAGGCGATGACGGCAACCTTTACAGGTATGCCATTTCGAGGAGGCCTGATGCAAACGTGCCCGTTGACGGCGCAAACGCATTCACTTATGAATATACATTCAGAATGTGGAACAACAATGACACCTCATTCGTTTCCCATATCTACCCTTATGTTGACAGCGGTTGCGTCTGGGTTCAGACAAGGAACTTCGACTGGGACAATGACGGAGATTTCATTGTTGTATCCGTCGTTAGGAAGGGGGAGGTTCTTCCGCTCTCCGGTGAAGATGTATGGGAAACATCGCGTATACAGGTTTATGATGAGGAAATAGGCAAGTCACTTGACTTCCGTTTTTATAAGAGAAAGGGAGAATTGGTCAAAAACAACAACGTAGTAGTATCGGTTCAGAACCAGTTCGGTGAGAATCTTCCCTTCTTCAGCGCCCCGATCGGCGGAGTCCCGGTATACAAGCCGCGGATAAAGGTAGTACCCAAGAAATAATCATGCCCAGAAGCCTCAGACTTTCAATTGCAGCGTGCTGTACCTTAATTGTACTCATTCTGCTTCCTCTGGCCTCATCAGCCCAGACATACAGTTTTCGTACATACGATGAATATTCCGGCCTGCCGGGAAGCTATCTCAGTGTCATTGAACAGGACGTTAACGGGCTTTTGTGGGTTGGGGTTGATACCGGTTTGTACCGCTATGACGGTTTCTCATTTCACCACATGGCATTCCCTGATACTCTGCCGAGAGGAAGTGTGAGCGCCCTTTTCAGTGATACCAGCGGTACAATGTGGGTGGGAATGAGCGATGGTTCACTCTTCACCTGGAACCCGGGAAGAGTAATGGAGAGGATAACCCTGGAAGAGACTGACCGCATCAGCCGGATCACTGAAAGTCCTGACGGAAAGGTTTGGATAGTTACTCAGACCCGGGGAATTTACATTGCTGATCCAGGTGACAGAGATAAAATCTCGAAGATCTCAATGCCGGAGGAAATGACCCTGTTTGATATTGCATTTACCGGTAGTGACACATTCCTGGCTGCAACCCAGGATAACCTTCATCTGTGCTCGGCAGATGGAGAAAAAGCAGTCAGCAGGCAGACTTTTCCGGAACTTGAATACACCTGGATCCAGACCGTACTGAAGATGGATGGTGATACATGGTTTGCAGGCACGGGAGATAAGGGGCTGTGGATGATAAGGCGAAACGGTGATGCAATGACTGCCACGGCTGTGGATGACACAACTTTCATGAACATGAACATCCCCGCTCTTGCCCCGGGAGCCGGAAGGACCCTCACTGTGGCCACAATGGATGCAGGGGCTTTCAGGATCACCTTCAGCAATGATTTCTCGGAGATGCAGGTCACCGGGAGATATGACATCACTTCAGGTCTTCCGGACAATAATGTAAGAACACTCTTCACCGACCGTGAGGGTAACCTGTGGATCGGCCTGTTCAGCAAAGGCCTTGCCGCGGTCACAACAAACGCCTTTGCCTTCTACAAGCCTGAAGGAAACAAGGAAATCATATTTGTCGGCACTGCGGGTGCAAAGACAATAGCTGGCACGCGCAGCGGCCTGTATGAATTCAACCCGAAGACAGGAAGCTTTACAGGATTCCTCCCGCTTACCTCAAAGACAGGCGGATCAGGTATTTCCACATGGGCTACAGATGATCTCGGGAATATCTGGATAGGAACTGTAGGCAGCGGTACCTGGCTGATGAAGCCAGACGGGAGTCTGCGGCAGTTCCATATCTCGGGAAACACGGGCCGGAACCATATCAACTCTGTGGCGGTTGAGGATCAGAATGTCTGGCTTGGTACCAGTGACGGCGTCCTGCTTCTTGACAGGGAAACAGGAAGGCTGAAGGCCTCATATACAACTCTTGAGTTGCTGCCTCATAACTATATATCACAGGTGGTTGTCAACAGGGAGGACGAAGTGCTTGTGGCCACCAAAACCGACCGGCTATGCTATATTCATGTTACTGGCGGAGTTCGCTCCGAAGGATTCGTGATGGAGGGAAACAGGGTAAATGAAATACGCAGCATCTCACTCGGTCCTGAACGGATGATCAGCGCAGGAACCAACGGCAACGGACTGTTTCTCTTTGCTGCTGACACGCTTCTAAACTATACCGAAGATGACGGTCTGCTGACCAACTTCTGCTACAGCACTATGATTACCTCTGACGGAAGGATATGGACCGGCCATCAGAAGGGCTTTTCAATCACCAATCCGGCTACTGGCTCGGTAAGGGCTTACAGCACGGAATTCGGAGTGAGGGGCGATTGTCTGCCAAATGCGATTGCACAGCTCCCTGACGGAACCGTTTGTATTGGCACAACAGAAGGGATTGTGGTGTATAATCCGTCACTTGAGCCTGCTTCGGAAGTTGCACCTCAGGCAGGAATAATTTCTGTGGTTATAAACAATGTTGTTTATCCGTACAGGGAGAGTTACAATCTGCCCTACAGGAAGTCATACAATATAAAGGTTAATTATGCCGGAATACTTCTCCGTGATCCGCTAAATGTAGTTTACCGAACCAGGCTGGAAAACGCCGGAGACCAGTGGAGCGAAATAACCGCAGACAGATCAGTTACCTACAGCAGCCTTCGCGACGGTCACTACCGGTTCAGTGTGGAAGCCCTGACAATGGACGACCCGGCCAGTGCAACCTCTGCATCATTCAGTCTCATAATACAGAAGCCTGTTACTGAAAGGTGGTGGTTCCTTCTCTCAATGCTTGCCCTTATTGCTGCCGGGGTGTTTGTCTTTGTGCGGCTGAGGGAGCGGGCACACAGGAAACAGCGCGAGTATCTGGAGAATGAACTGCAGAAACGCACAGCAGAAGTCATCGAGCAGAAAGAGGAGCTCGCACAGAAAAACCTTGACATAACCGAGAGTATAAAGTATGCCAAGCGTATCCAGAGCAGCGTGCTTCCTGATACCGCACGCCTCAACTCAGTTTTCAGGGATGCATTCGTTTTCTTCCAGCCCAGGGATATTGTAAGCGGTGATTTTTACTGGTTTGACTGGGTAGACAAGGATCGGTTCATTGTAGTCTGCTCTGACTCTACCGGTCACGGGGTGCCGGGAGCCTTTATGTCAATGATCGGTACGGCATTGCTTCAGGATATCATAACTGTAAAAAAGATTACAAGACCCTCACAGATTTTGCACGAACTTGACAGGCAGATATTCTCCACCCTGAACCAGAACCAGGAGATGGAAGCATCCAATGACGGCATGGACATTGTGGTGTGCGAGTTTAATCTGACCACAAAACAACTGGTCTTCTCATCGGCGATGAGACCGGTAATACTCGTAATAGACGGAGTACAACACTATGTGAGAGGAAACAGGTCGTCAGTAGGAGGTGAATCAGTAACCGAAAAATTCTATGATGACCAGGAGTACCATCTGAGGGAGGGTGATCTGGTTTTCCTGTTTACTGATGGTTACTGTGACCAGTTCGGGGGTACAGGAGGAAAGAAGATGAAGATAAGTCGCCTCAAGACATTGATAGATGACATCACCCCTCTGAACTCTGCTGATCAGCACAGGGAGATTAAGGATTTCTTCTTTGAATGGATGGGGAAGAGTGAACAGGTAGACGATGTCCTCTTCATGGGCATGAGAGTCTGATCACTCAGGAAGGCAGGTTCCGTTTTCACCAAGTACAACAATGCAGGAAGTTGCAGTGTTGCTCTCATTACCACCCCTGTCCTTGATCCAGAAATCGTAATAAAGGGTATCCTCCGGATCGTAAATGAGGTAGATAAGTGTAACGTCTATCGTGCCCTTGAGTATCTTGTTCTGACCTTCAGCATCAATATACGGTATACGGTATTCGGATGGGTAAAGCGGATCTGACGGTCCGGCAAGTTCAAAGACACCGTCAGTCTTGCGATAAAGTCTTAAAAACAGGTTACTGGAGGGGTCAACTCCCGGAGTCACAGGCGGGTCAAGCCCGAGGTCACCGTCACCGTCTTCAAAGTAAAATGTGAGTTTGCCTGCCTTGGAAGGGTTGCCAAGCAAATCTATCGTATCATACAGCGAGAAAGACCGGAACTCGATTACCGGTTCCGGCGGCAGCGTCTCAATGGGTCCGCATGAAGCTGTAATAAGGCTACCCAGAATAACCGTTATGATAAGTGTATTCTTCATGTGCAGGTAATACATCCTCGCATCAAAAATCACACCAAATTTATTTATTTTTTTCTGAAAAAGATCCTTACAGGTGCCCCAGTGAGGGTAAAATTCTCCCTGAGCCTGTTCTCGACAAACCTTTTATAAGGTTCCCTGATGTACTGCGGAAGGTTGCAGAAAAATGCGAATGCCGGATAGTCTGACGGGAGCTGGGTCACATACTTTATACGGATATGTTTTCCCTTTGTCGACGGCGGCGGAGTTTCATTGATGATTCCAAGCATCACCTCGTTCAGTTTTGAAGTTGGAATCTTTCTGCGCCTGTTTTCATACACGCTCATTATCAGCTCAAGCACCTTATGTATCCTCTGTTTTGTGATTGCCGAAATGAAAAGTATCGGGTAATCTGTAAATGGAGCAGTTTTTCTTCTGATCTCGTCCTCGAATTGTTTCGCCGTGGTCTGGTCCTTCCCGATCAGGTCCCACTTGTTCACCAGGATGATGACTCCCTTATTGTTTTTCTGGATAATGCTCAGGATGCTCATATCCTGTGCCTCAAGGCCGCGTGTGGCATCTATCAGCAGCAGGCAGAGGTCGCTCTCCTCGATGGCCCTGACCGATCTCAGAATTGAATAGAACTCGATATCCTCCTCAACCTTTGCTTTCTTTCGCAGACCTGCCGTGTCAATAAGCAGGAAGCGATGGTTAAACTTATTGTAAAGGCTGTGTATTGAGTCACGTGTTGTGCCCGCAACAGGGGTTACAATGTTTCTCTCCTCACCCAGCAATGTGTTTGCAAGTGATGACTTGCCGACATTCGGGCGGCCAACCACAGCTACCTTCGGAATATCCTCACCGGCCTCTTCGGGTGTATCAGGAAGGTGTTTAACCAGCTCGTCTAACAACTCTCCGGTTCCGCTTCCGTTGACCGAGCTTACCGGGAAGTAGTCTCCGAGACCCAGGCCGTAGAACTCTGCGGCATCGAGAAGGCGCTTGTTGTTATCCACCTTGTTGACCACGGTGATTACCTTCTTCTGAACCTTTCTCAGCATTTCTGCCACTGACTTGTCAAGCTCATGGATGCCTGTCTCCACGTCAACCATGAAGAGTATAACGTCGGCCTCTGTTATTGCAAGCTTTACCTGCCTGTTGATCTCACTTTCGAAGACGTCATCAGAATTCTCCACGAAGCCTCCCGTGTCAACCACCGAGAATTCCACTCCGTTCCATATGGCTCTTCCGTAGTGCCTGTCGCGGGTGACGCCGCTCTCCTCGTTCACTATGGCCTTCCGGCTCTCCGTAAGCCGGTTGAACAGAGTTGATTTGCCTACGTTCGGTCTTCCGACAATTGCTGCTATCTTGCTCATAAACAATAAAATCTACAGGTATCCGAATTTTTTCAGCATGCGGGGATTGTCTCGCCATTCATGAGCCACCCTTACATAAAGCTCGAGGAAGACTTTTTTTCCGAGGAACTCTTCCATTTCCTTTCTGGCGGCCGTGCCAACGCGTTTGAGCATCGAGCCTTTATGACCTATGATTATTCCTTTCTGGCTGTCACGGGCGACATGGATTACTGCGGCTATACGGTTAATCTCAGGCTCCTCGCGGTAACTCTCTATCTCCACTTCCACTGAATATGGAATCTCCTTCTGGTAGGTTTCAAAAATCTTTCCCCTGATTATTTCGGTTACAAAGAAACGATCATACCGGTCAGTGAGCTGATCTTCCGGGAAGTAAGGCGGTCCTGCAGGGAGTCTGCTGATAATCTCCTTCAGCAGCAGGTCAGTGTTGAACCGGTTGACTGCAGATACTGGAAACACAGGCACACCTGGAGCTGCAGAGGTCCACCTCTCCACGAGTTTTTCCAGGTCTGGCTGGTTAGTCAGGTCGACCTTGTTTATGACTATTATTTTTTGCACGGGTGAGGCGAGGATGCGGTTTAATTGCTCACTGTGCTTTGATGCAGTCTCAACCACATCTGTTACATAGAGTATCAGGTCTGCGTCATCGAGGGCTGATTCAACAGATTTCATCATGGCTGACTGCAGCTTGTATTTCGGGTTGAGAATGCCCGGAGTATCAGAGTAAACAATCTGGTACCCGTCACCGTTCAGGATGCCCATTATCCTGTGGCGGGTGGTCTGGGCCTTAGGGGTGGTAACTGAAAGCTTCTGACCGACGAGTACGTTCATCAGGGTAGATTTCCCGACGTTTGGGTTCCCAAGGATATTTACAAAACCTGACCTGTGTTCCATGGTGTACAGTTACTTGCGGATGCCGCGCTTGAGCATGCTAACTTCCTTTGGTGTAAGGTGTCTCCAGTGACCGCGCTGCAGATTCTTTTTTGTCAGTCCCGCAAAGCTTACCCTGTCAAGTTTTCTTACTTTGTAGCCAAGTTTTTCAAATATGCGCCGTACCACCCTGTTCTGTCCTGAATGGATTTCGATGCCCACCTGGGTGCGGTCTTCGGTGTCAGCGTAAGAGACGGCATCTGCTCCGACTTTTCCCTCCTCGAGCTCCACTCCGCTGACAATTGTCTCCATGTCATTCCTTGTGACCTCCCTGTCGAGGAAGACATGATATACCTTTCCTGCGCCGTATGAAGGGTGTGTCAGTTTTCCGGCCAGGTCGCCGTCATTTGTAAGCAGCAGAACGCCTGTCGTTGCCTTGTCAAGCCGGCCAACCGGGTAGATCCGTTCTGCAGTGGCTTCCTTAACCAGGTCGAGGACAGTGCTTTCGGCATGAGGGTCCCTGACAGTGGTTACATAGCCCTTCGGCTTGTTGAGCAGTATATATACCTTCTTGCCGGGAGTCAGCAGCCGGCCCCTGTACTCCACCTTATCAGAAGGCAGTACCTTTATTCCCATATCGGTCACTTTCTTCCCGTTGACCGAGATATATCCCTGTTTTATCAGTTCATCAGCTTCGCGCCTTGAGCATACTCCGCTGTTTGCTATGTATTTATTGAGCCTGACAGGTTCGGCCCCGGGCTTCGGGGTGCCTTTGCCTTTTTTAAACTCCTTCCGTGGCCCGGCCGTCTTTTTTTCCATCCTCTGACTTTTTCAGGGTGCAAATTTACAACTATTTACCGGTTTTATCCCCGTTCTTTTTGCACCTTTGCATTTTACCTAAACCTACGATCTATGGCTCTTATAAAATCAATCTCAGGTATCAGGGGAACAATTGGCGGGAAGCCCGGTGAATCACTCACGCCTGTCGATATTGTGAAATTTGCATCTGCCTACGGCACCTGGCTGAGAAGGAGGGGCCGGGGCCCGCTGCGCGTTGTAACCGGCCGTGATGCACGTGTCTCCGGACCTGTTGTCGCTGCACTTGTCAACTCCTCTCTCAGGAGCGTCGGGATAGATGTAATTGATACCGGCCTGGCCACCACCCCTACGGTTGAAGTAGCCGTGACGGGACTTGGCGCAGGGGGAGGTATCATACTGACAGCTAGCCATAACCCTGCACAGTGGAACGCGCTCAAGCTGCTCAATGAAGACGGAGAGTTCCTCAGTGATGCTGACGGCAGGGAGGTTCTGGCCCTGGCCGAAGCGGAGGACTTTGACTATGTGACCTATGACATGCTGGGTACGGAAACGCATGATGACAGCTGGATGGAAAAGCACATCAGAATGGTAACCAGAATGAAGCTCACTGACTGTGATGCCATCCGGAAGGCCGGGTTTACAGTTGCGGTTGATGCCGTCAGCTCGGTGGGCGGCATTGCCATCCCTGCACTACTGAGGGCACTGGGAGTCAGCAAGGTGATTGAGCTTTACTGTAAGCCAGACGGTCTCTTCCCGCATAATCCTGAACCGTTACCGGAGCATCTTTCTGATATCTCCCGAACTGTCAGGGAAAACGGGGCCCATCTCGGTTTCGTGGTTGACCCTGACGTTGACAGGCTGGCAATCATATGCGAGGACGGATCAATGTTCGGCGAGGAGTACACCCTTGTATCAGTTTCAGACTATGTACTGAGCCATGTCAAGGGGCCCACGGTCTCCAACATGTCATCAACCAGGGCGTTGAGGGATATCACGGAAAGCCATGGCTGCAGCTACACCTCGGCTCCGGTGGGAGAGGTAAATGTTGTTGCGGAGATGAAGCGTACAGGGGCCGTCATTGGCGGTGAGGGTAACGGGGGAGTGATATACCCGGAACTTCATTACGGCCGTGATGCCCTTGCCGGAATTGCCCTCTTCCTTACTCACCTGGCTAAGCAAGGGGTAAAATGCAGTGAACTCCGGAAAAGGTATCCGGATTATTTCATCGCCAAAAAGAAAATTGATCTCCCGGGTCTTGTTGACATGGAGAAGCTTCGCGCAGACCTGGTCAGGGCATTTCCTGACGCTCACTGTGACACACGTGACGGGATAAAACTCGATCTGCCGTCGGGCTGGGTCCAGATCCGGAAATCGAACACTGAACCGATTATGAGGATATATGCCGAGGAGAGAGGCATGGTACAGGCTGAAAAGCTTGCCGCCGATGTGACAGCCATTGTTAAAAATTTATAAATCTGGTTCCCCGGAGCCACATTCAGATTTAATTTGAATGATTTTTGTGTTCTGACAGGGGGCAGAAGTTAATGAAAGTTAATGTTTCCTTAAAAAGTACTTGGTTAGCCTAAATTTGTAATAATTTCACGCCTTTAATAAAATAATCAGATAATTCGGCAGATGAAAAGGACTATTATCATTACCTCAATCGTAGTATTGCTGGCAGTAATCGCCATGATCGTCATCAGCAAGCTCACAGGCAAGGAAGATCTGAGCACACTGTTTGCTGAAGTGCGCCAGGGTGATTTCGAGGTTGTTGTCACCACCACCGGGGAGCTGCAGGCAGAGGTTTCAACAGATATCAAGGGGCCTGAGGGTCTCGCCAGCCGCAACATGAGATTCGGGTCAATAAAGATTTCGGACCTGGTGCCGGAAGGCACCGAAGTGAAGGCGGGTGACTATGTAGCCGCCCTTGACCGTTCAAGCGTAGACAACACATTAAAGGACGAGCTTGACAGGCTGGAGTCATATCAGACCGACCTGCTCAAAAAACAGCTTGACACTACAATCACCCTTGGCAACCTTAGGGATGATCTCCTCAACCTTAAGTTTAATATGGAGGAGGCTGAGATAACCCTTGAGCAGTCGAAATACGAGCCTCCCACAACAATCAGGCAGGCAAGGATAACCCTTGACAAGGCCCAGCGTTCATATGAGCAGTCACTCAGTAACTATGACCTGAAAGTCAGGCAGGCGAGGGCTGATATCAGGGACACGGAGTTACAGGTGGCCAAGCAGCAGAGAAAGGTGGCAGAAATGCAGGAGATAATTCAAAAATTTGTTATTACCGCACCGTCTGACGGGATGGTGATCTACAAACGGGAATGGGGCGGTGCCAAACGCAAGGTTGGCTCGGAAATCAGTCCCTGGGACCCGGTGGTAGCCACTCTTCCTGACCTTACTTCAATGATCTCAAAGACTTATGTCAATGAGATTGACGTAAGCAAGGTAAAGGCAGGGCAGCGCGTACGGCTTACCGTTGATGCCTTCCCCGAGAAAACTTACACCGGTGTAGTGCTCAGTGTCGCCAATATCGGCGAACAACTTCCCAATACCGATGCAAAGGTATTCGAGGTCATTACCAAGATTGACGGTTCTGATCCCATTCTGAGGCCTTCAATGACTACGGGAAACCAGATAATCACCAAGACATTCACAGATGTGAAATATATTCCGCTTGAGACAGTATTCGCCACGGCAGACAGTATTCCGTTTGTTTATATGAAGGACGGATCACGCCAGGTGGTTGTACTCGGGGAGTCAAACGAAAATGACATAATTGTGGAGCAGGGTCTTGAAAAAGGACAAAAACTCTATCTGTCTATTCCCGAGGATGCCGCAAAATTCAAGCTTCACGGTGAGGAACTGATCAGCGTTATCAAGGAGAGGAAGAAGCAGCAGGCCGCCGAAGAGGCAAAACGTCAGCAGAACGGTAACCAGCGTCAGGGGATGATGCCAGGCAACATGACCCCGGAGCAGATGCGTGAATTCATGCAGAATCTCACACCGGAGCAGCGTGAAGCAATGCGTCAGCAGCGTGGTGCCGGACGCCCGGGCCAGATGCAGGGCAGACCGGCCGGAAGCGGCAGTGACACCACTGTCAGGGTTCAGCGGGTGAGAACCCCCAACCAGTAGATGGAGAATAGGATTCTGAGGCAAATAAACATGGAATAACATGTTCAAAAGATACGGACACGACATACGCATCGCCCTTGAGTCAATTCTCTCCAACAAGCTCAAGTCGATACTGACCGCCCTCGGGATCATCTTCGGGGTGGCGGCTGTCATAAGCATGCTGGCGATAGGAAAGGGTGCTCAGCAGGAGATCCTTGACCAGATCAAGATGGTAGGGGTGAACAACATCCTCATCAGCCCCATAGTGCAGGAGAAGGATGCCTCCCAGGAGGAAGGAGAGAAACAGCTGAACAAATTCTCGAGAGGTCTAACCCTGCTTGACGTCGAGGCGATACGCAATACAATCCCGGCTGTTAAGCGGATCAGCCCCGAGATATCATTCAACTCCACGATTGTGTTAAGTGGTATGCGATATACAGCGAAGCTTGTAGGGGTTTCAAATGACTATTTCGAGCTGTACAACCTCCCGCTCTCCATGGGTGTCTTCTTCAATGACTACCAGGAAGAGTACGGTATACAGGTTTGCATCATTGGCGCCAATATCAGGGCCAAATTCTTCAGCCAGGTTGATCCCATCGGTCAGTACCTGAAATTTGACAATGTGTGGCTGAAGGTGATAGGTGTACTCGAAAAGACCAACGTTTCACTGACCGGGTTCGAGGAGCAGGGAGTCAACGTTTACAATGACAATGTTTATATCCCGATCAAGACAATGCTCATGCGTTACCAGAACAGGGCACTTGTTAATACCAAACTGGCGACTGAGGCAACATCAGTCCAGGTCTTCGGCGGCGGAGGCATGCATGGAAGAGTGGTAGTCAGCGGCACCAGCGCCTCAACCACCAATACTGAGACCAACTATAACCAGCTTGACAAGATTGTGGTGCAGGTTGCCGAGACTGAACAGCTTACTCCCACCACTGAGGTTCTCAGCAGGATGATGCTTCGCAGGCATTCCGGCGTGAAGGACTTTGAGATAACCGTCCCGGAGCTGCTGCTGAAGCAACAGCAGAGGACCAAGGACATCTTCAACATTGTGCTGGGGGCCATTGCCAGTATTTCGCTGATAGTAGGCGGCATCGGAATCATGAATATTATGTTTGCCTCTGTCATGGAAAGGATAAAAGAGATCGGAACGAGGATGGCCATCGGCGCGAAGAAGATGGATATCGTAGTACAGTTCCTTTCGGAAGCAGTCCTTATCAGCGTTTCGGGCGGCTTCATAGGTGTATTCCTCGGAATAATCCTGGCTGTGCTTATACAGAAGATAGCGGGTATAACTACAATTGTTTCATTCTTTTCGGTTGTGATTGCCTTCGGGGTTTCTGCCGCTGTGGGGGTAATATTCGGGTATTCGCCGGCAAAGAGGGCCTCAGAAAGGGATCCGATTGAATCACTTCGTTATGAATAATAAGAATATATGAAAAGCTTAAAAGCAATTTCACTGGCAGTTTTGTTAACAGTTCTCATTGCCCTGCCGGCGATGCCACAGGATGTCAGGCGTCTTACCCTTGATGAGGTGGTAAGGCTGGCGTCGGAACAATCGCCCAACGCCCTGATTGCCAAACACCGTTTCCGTGCAAGTTACTGGCAGTACCGAACGTTTGTAGCAGATTACAGGCCGATCCTGTCGCTTTCGGGGAACCTCCCTGATTACAGCACCGCCTACAACAGGGTCTGGAACTCTAATGCCCAGCAATGGGAATATGCATCGACAAACGTGCTTCAGACATCCGGTAACCTGTCACTTGCACAGAATATCGGGTTTACCGGCGGTTCAATATCGCTCTATTCTGATATGACATATGAGAAGAACTTCGAGACCGAAGGCGAGAGGTACATAACCTCTCCGCTGAACGTCAGGCTGACCCAGCCACTCTTCAGGTACAATGAGCTGAGATGGCAGAAGAAGATAGAGCCTCTCAAGTACGAGGAGGCACGAAAGACATATCTGAGTAATGTAGAGAACGTACATATGATGGCCGTGCAATACTTCTTCAACCTGGCCCTTGCCCAGATAAACAAGGAGATTGCCGAAACCAACATGCAGAATGCTGATACGCTGTACCAGATTGCGAAGGGTCGTTACAACCTGGGAACAATAGCTGAGGATGAACTCCTGCAGATGGAGCTGTCATATCTCAATGCCGGAACGGCAATCAATGAGTCGGAGATGAACCTCCGTGACCGTGAGCTGAAGCTGAGATCTTTCCTCGGATTCAACCAGTCAGTTCGTCTTGAGCTTATCATCCCGAGTGAGATACCGGCTCTTGAGGTTGACGTCAGTGAGGTTCTCAAACTGGCTGAGCAGAACAATCCCGAACTTATCGCCCTGGAACGTCAGCTTGTAGAGGCTCAGAGCTCCGTGGCACAGGCCAAGGCTGAAAAGGGTCTTAATGCCAACCTGACAGCATCATATGGTCTCCGTGACCAGGACCCGGTTCTTGATCTCGCCTATCAGCAGCCCAACCAGCAGCAGACAATCAGGGTCTCGTTCTCTCTCCCGATACTTGACTGGGGACAGGGGCGCGGCCGCTACAAGATGGCAAAGTCAAGCGAGGAACTTACACGTGTACAGGTTGAGCAGTCACGCAGCGATTTTGAACAGAGTTTACTGCTTGATGTGCAGCAGTTCAACATCCAGGATGACCAGGTGATCATTGCCGCCAAGTCTGATACAGTAGCTGCCAAAATGTTCGAGGTGACAAAGCAACGTTTCCTTATCGGAAAGATCGACGTACTTGAATTAAACAATGCAGATACGAAGAAGGACCAGAACAAGCGTAACTATATCCAGGCGCTGAACAACTACTGGACCTATTATTACAATATGAGGGCGCTCACCCTGTATGATTTCATTGCGCGTAAACCACTGGAGACCGACTACGACAAACTGGTCGAATAGACTGAAAAAGATAATGTGAGACTGCCGGTTTGCGCCGGCAGTTTTGCTTATTAATCATATGGTTTAAGAAAATATTGTTTTATATTTGCGCCTCGTAAATAATTAAGCGTTTCACATACAATCATAATTTTAAAAGCGGATACAGATGCAGAACAAAGGATTAATTTCAGCTCTGGCTATTGCCCTGACCCTTGTTTGCATTTACCAGCTCTCCTTCACGGCGGCCTCATTCAAGGTCAAGAAGGAAGCACGGGAATATGCAGCAGGTGATCTGAACAAGGAGGTGGCATACATTGACTCGGTGGCCTCCCTTCCCAAGGATCAGTGGGGATTCCTCGGCAATACCTACAAAGAGGTGCAGACCAAGGAGATCAACCTGGGCCTCGACCTCAAGGGCGGAATGAACGTGGTGCTCGAGATTTCAGTTGAGGACATTGTCAGGGCTCTTTCAAACTACAGTACGGACAAGACATTCAATGAAGCAATTGCATCAGCTAAGCAGAAACAGCTTGGCGGCAGCAATGAGGACTTCATTACACTGTTTGTACGATCCTTTGAAGAGCTTGACCCGAATGCCAGGCTTGCAGGCGTCTTTGGAACCGTGGAGCTTAAAGACCGCATCAACTTCAATTCAACCAATGCTGATGTCCAGAAAGTACTGGAGACAGAAACCAACACAGCCATTGACAACGCCTTTAATGTCTTAAGGAACAGGATTGACCGTTTTGGTGTCGTACAGCCAAACATCTCCCACCTGCAGCCGCGTGGCCGTATCCTGGTTGAGCTTCCGGGCGTGAAGGATCCCGAGAGGGTACGTGACCTTCTTCAGGGAACAGCCAACCTCGAGTTCTGGGAGACTTATGAAAACCCGGAGGTAATCGGTTTCCTGATGCAGGCAAACGACTACCTCAGGACAATAATGCCGACTGACGCGATTGCAGTGGCAGCGGACAGTGTCGCCCCGGGAACTGTTGAAGGAGCGTTGAAGGACACAACCGCAACAGGTGAAAAATCACTGCTCGATATGGTCAGCAGTGATACATCCGCTGCTGCCACCGCTGAGGCATCCAACCTCGAGGAATTCACCAGGCAGAATCCCCTGTTCGGTTTGCTGAGACCTAATGTAACAGCTGAAGGACAGGCTGAGCCGAGCAGTATTGTAGGCTTCGCCGCAGGCAAAGACACTGCAAGGGTCAATGATTACCTGGCGATGAACCAGATCAAATCTCTCTTCCCCAGGGAACTGAAGTTTTACTGGAGCCAGAACCCTCATAAATGGGATCCTACAAATACTCTCTATGAGCTGCATGCCATAAAGATCACAACACGTGACGGCCGCGCACCACTGACAGGTGATGTAATCACAGCCGCGCGTCCTTCAACCGGTGTTACCGGATCTGATATCAAGGTAGATTTCTCGATGAATGCCGAGGGCGCCAAGATCTGGCAGCGTATGACACGTGACAACATCAACCGGTGCATTGCAGTTGTGCTTGATGACTACGTAAGATCATACCCGCGCGTTCAGAATGAGATTGCAGGAGGAAACACTGAAATTACAGGCGACTTCACCCTCGAGGAGGCTGAAGACCTTGCGAACATCCTCAAGTCAGGAAAAATGCCTGCACCGGCCCGCATCATACAGGACACAGTGGTTGGTCCATCACTCGGAAAAGAGGCAATCAACAGCGGAATGAAGTCGTTCATAATCGCCTTCATCATAGTGCTTCTGTATATGATCTTCTACTACAGCCGTTCAGCCGGAACCGTGGCAGACATCGCAATGACTGTCAACCTGTTCTTCATGATGGGTGTTCTTGTTTCGCTCAATGCGGTACTGACCCTGCCGGGCATAGCAGGTATTGTGCTTACGATCGGTATGTCAGTTGACGCGAACGTGCTTATATTCGAGAGGATCAAGGAGGAGCTCCGGGGGGGCAAGGGAGTCAAGCAGGCTATTGCTGACGGTTACAAGGGAGCTTCTTCTGCCATCATAGACAGTAACCTGACAACCCTGGTTACGGGTGTGATTCTGTATTACTTCGGAACAGGTCCGATCAAGGGATTTGCCTCAACACTTGTCATAGGTATCATAACATCACTATTCTCGGCGGTACTTATCTCGCGCCTGATCTATGAATGGCTTCTAAAACGGAATGCACACCTTAAATTCTCGGCTCCCTATACTGAGAATTTCCTTGAGAACATGCACATTGACTTTGTAGCGTTGAGGAAGTACGGGTACATCTTCTCAATTTCACTTTCGATACTCGCCATTGTCAGCCTTTCAACAAAGGGACTCAACAAGGGAATTGACTTTACCGGCGGCCGTACCTATGTTGTCAGGTTTGAGCAGCCTGTCAATACAGGGCAGATAGCTGACCTTCTTTCGGACGAGCTTGGAGGAGATCCGGTAGTTGTAACCTTCGGCTCTGAAAAACAGGTGAAGATCAGCACCAAGTACAAGGTTGAGGATCCGGCTGCGACTGATGAAGTCAACGGGCTGTTATACAGCGGCCTTAAGGAGCTTGTCCCGGGTGTTGACCAGCAGACCTTCATAAACAATAATATTGTCAGTTCTGAAACTGTCGGTCCTACAATTGCAAAGGACCAGGCATCCAAGGCGATATGGGCTATACTCCTTGCGCTTGTGGGGATGTTCCTTTACATCTTCATCAGGTTCCGCAAGTGGCAGTACGGTGTAGGTTCAATTGTTGCCCTGGCACATGACGTCATAATTGTGCTTGGTCTCTACTCGATTCTTCAGGGCGTAATGCCGTTCTCGATGGATATAGACCAGTCGTTTATCGCGGCAATACTTACAGTGGTTGGTTATTCGCTGAACGACACCGTGGTTATATTCGACAGGATAAGGGAGTTTCTGCCGCTCTACAGGAAGAGATCGAAGAAGGAGGTTTACAACATGGCTCTAAACAGCACCCTGGCCCGAACCCTGAACACCGGTATGGCAACGATCTTTGTGCTTATTGTGATTTTCATATTCGGAGGGGAGGTAATCAGAGGATTTATATTCGCCCTGCTCTTCGGTATAGTATTCGGGACATACTCGTCGCTGTTCATTTCAACCCCTGTTCTATATGAGACAACAAGGGGCAAGGATGAATCTGAGGCTCTCACGGGTGAACCCGAGAAGAAAAAGATAGCCGGTTAACGGCTCCGGAACTGAGGCTGCCCCGAAAGGCAGCCTCAGTTATTTCAGGGCCTGCCTGCCCGCCCCGGTCAGCATCACACCCCTCCGGTGTGAGGCATTTATTACAGGCACTTTCTCATTTTTTGGTATTCTTTAGTAACTTTGCCGGGCATAAAATGAGACCCGGATGGGATTAATGCTATTCATAAGCGGCCAGGAAATAATTGTCATACTGATAGTTATTTTATTGCTTTTCGGCGCTGACAAACTGCCGGAGATAGCACGAACCATGGGCAAAGGGATGCGCGAGGTTCGCAGGGCTACTGATGAGATCAAAAAGGAGTTCGACGAGAGCACCGAAGATATCAGGAAAGATATCAATGATGTGACAAACTCGGTAAGACGCGATATCAATGATGTGACAGATTCGGTCAGGCGTGATGTCAATGATGTGACTGAAAGCGTCAGGAAAGACTTTGAGGATGCCGGGAAGCCACTTTCCGATGAGCTCAATGACACGGCACGCGACTTAAATAAAGATGTAAGATGATAAAGGCAACCGGCATTGTGAAGTCATACGGCGACCTGCAGGTGCTTAAGGGCATCGACCTTGAGGTTGAGGAGAAAGAGGTGGTCACAATCGTCGGCGCCAGCGGGGCGGGAAAAACAACCCTGCTTCAGATAATCGGAACGCTTGACAGGGCTGATTCCGGCACTGTGCTTATTGACGGCCAGAACCCCGGGCAGCTCTCACAGAGGGCCCTTGCTGCCTTCAGGAACAAAAACATCGGGTTTGTCTTTCAGTTCCACCAGTTGCTGCCGGAGTTTACTGCACTTGAGAATGTCTGTATACCGGCGCTGATTGCCGGGAAGTCGCGGGCCGAGGCGGCTGCCCGTGCCAAGGAACTGCTTGATTTCCTTGGCATGAGTGACAGGCTTGACCATAAACCGTCACAACTCAGCGGCGGAGAACAGCAGAGAGTGGCGGTAGCACGCGCTATTGTCAACAGCCCCTCACTGATACTGGCTGACGAACCCTCAGGGAACCTCGACACTGAAAATAAAAAGGAACTGCACAACCTGTTCTTCCGGCTACGCGACACTTTCGGCCATACCTTCATTATTGTGACCCATGACCCGCAGCTTGCCTCGATGTCTGACAGGACAATCAGGATAAAGGACGGCCTCATCACCCAATGATTTCCCGTACCGCTGCAGGCAGGATGAAGAAGAAGGAACTGAAAGAGTTTCTGGATCAACGGGTTGATCTCTATAACAGACCCTCATTCATCGGCCTTGATCCGGTGAGTATCCCCCATCGGTTTACAGCGAAGGAAGATATTGAGATTGCCGGATTCCTTGCTGCAACTATTGCATGGGGGAACAGGGTGGCAATACTCAGGAGTGCAGAAAGGATGCTTTCTTTCATGGGCAATTCTCCTTTTGATTTTGTTATAAACCACCGCGACCGCGACCTGAAAGGGATTGAAGGCTGTATTCACCGCACCTTCTTTGCAGAGGACTTCATCTACTTCATCGAGGCCCTTAAATACATCTACCTTGATCATGGCGGGATGGAGGCGATCTTTGCACGGTACCAGGCTGATGACTCTCTACAACCGGCAATTCACGAGTTCAGGCGGCTTTTCTTCGAGCTGCCGCACAACAGGCGGACGGAGAGACATCTGTCCGATCCTTTCAAGGGATCTGCTGCCAAGAAGATGAACATGTTCCTCAGGTGGATGATCCGAAATGATGATCGGGGAGTGGATTTCGGATTGTGGCG
>CAZOHL010000009.1:0-41650 GCA_964579645.1 uncultured Rikenella sp.
CGGGAAAATTGTAACCCTGAGGCCTTTATGGCCGTTTAACATTTTGCATTACACATCGGCGAGGGTATGTAGTCAGATGGTTCATGAAGAAATGGATCCTATATAGTATTTCAGTATTGTTGTCGTTGAATGCCTGGGGGCAGAGCTGCTCAATTTTATCAAAGGCCAACAACATAACCCCGGACAAGCTTTGTTCTCCGGTGACTGCGACCTGGACCGTAAGCTATACCGGAGTTGATGACGGCGGGGCGCCGGTGGCCATCAGGTTTGACTGGAACAACGGCAACATTGAAACTCTCTCTGCAACTGAAACTTCCCCGGGAGTTTTCGAGGCGACTTCGATTAACACCTATACCTCAGCGGGAAGCATCTGCAACTACCACCCGCAGGCCACACTGGTTGTTAACGGGGTACTATGTACCTCCTCATCGCAGGAACAGATAGTAACAGTCTGGGACGACGATGATCACAACGGCGGGCATATGCACATTAACCCGCTTGTATATCCGATCTGTTTCGGCAACAGTGCCAACGTCCGTTTCCAGGACCTGACGCAGTTCAACTGCGTGCCTCCGCAGGAGAGGGACAATCCAAATGTCAGCACGAGATGGATACAGTGGATCTATGGTACAGACATCACAATGACCGGGATTCCTGTAACAATTGACGGTCACAACCGGACATTTCCATACGTTGACAATGTCATCACTCTGACAGGACCGGTGACGGGCTCAGGGGTCTGGTCCGATGTAATTTTCGTGGCAAATGAC
The DNA here is from genome assembly GCA_964579645.1 of uncultured Rikenella sp. Taxonomy (GTDB): domain Bacteria; phylum Bacteroidota; class Bacteroidia; order Bacteroidales; family VadinHA17; genus SR-FBR-E99. Next base: position 771 of record CAZOHL010000009.1, read on the forward strand.
AAGCTGATAGGGCAGTACTTCGAGGTTACGCTGCGAAACTGGAACTACTGTAATCCGTACGATGACCCTAACATCCCCGGTGGTCCCCATGACCGTGTCAACGGTGATCACCCTCCTGTTGAGACAACGGCAAGGATACTTATCGTACCTTACCCCGACGCAACAATCACCCCGGTTGCCCCGATGTGCGCAAATGCGTCACCGGTGTCCCTGACAGCTCATGATCCGGGAGGCACCTGGACCGGTAGCGGGGTGAGCGGTAACATATTTGATCCTTCTCTTGCCGGGCCCGGCAACCACACTATAAGGCATGAGATCATAAATGCCGACGGATGCCGTGACCAGGATCAGACAGTGATCACGGTCTACCCAGTGCCTGATGCCACTATAATCACCACCGGGATTGCCTGTTCAACTGACCCCGTTATTGTACTCCAGGCAAACGACCCGGGGGGCGTCTGGTCAGGCACAGGTGTCTCTGGAAATATCTTCTACCCTGCTGTAGCCGGGTCAGGAAACCACAATATAACATACTCCATAACTGATGCCAACGGTTGTTCTGATACTGACTCTGCGGTACTGACCGTTGCCACCCCTGATGCTACAATCACACCGGTGGATACCCTCTGCGAAGACAGTCCTTCGGTTTTACTGACAGCACATGACCTGGGCGGTGTCTGGTCAGGGCCCGGGGTGGTCGGCAACAGGTTTGTTCCAGCCCTTGCCGGAGTTGGCAACCATATTATCCGATATGAGATCCTCAACACTGATTGCGCGGCAGCTGATACGGCAGTCATAACCGTTATGGCGCTGCCTTCGATTATAATCGATGACCCGGGCACTCTCTTCCTCAATGGTCCGCCTGTGACGCTGACAGCCTATCCCACCGGAGGAACCTGGTCAGGGCCGGGTATCAGCGGTAACCTTTTTGATCCTTCAGAGGCGGGGCTGGGTAATCACCTGCTTACCTATTCAATTCCTCCCGAGAGCTGGGGTTGCGCGGCACAGCGCGATGTATATGTCAGTGTGATAATGCCCCCGATGCCTGTTGCCGGTTTTGAAGGTGCAACATCAGGATGCGCCCCGCTGACCGTCCAGTTCATAAATAAGAGCCAGCACGGCGAAAGCTACACCTGGGATTTTGGCGACAAACAGTATTCATCCGAAAAGGATCCGGTACACACCTATTTCGTTCCCGGGACGTACCTGGTGAAGCTCACAGTTCACAACATAGCCGGGGAGTCAGTAGCGAACGGCGTCATAGAGGTATTCCAGAATCCGTCCGCCATCTTCGACGCCTATCCCAAAAATGTTGTCAACAATGAGCAGATAGTAATTTTCTACAGTTACTCGTACTTCGCCGAATCATGGCTCTGGAGATTCGGTGACGGGGAGACTTCAACCGAGGAAAATCCCTGGCATAAGTATGTGTCACCCGGGTCATACACAGTGTCACTTCTTGTTGCCACGCACGAGGGATGCACTGATTCAGCGGTTATGGAGACTCCTGTCGTGGTTGAGTGGAAGGAGGGAACCCTTAAGTTTCCGAATGTTTTCAGGTGGAATCAGACCGGGCCCACCGGGGGAGAATGGTCGGAGGGTGTTAATCCGGCGATGGATGAGGTTTTCAGGCCGTTCTCCGAGAATGTCATGGAATACAGGCTTCAGATCTTCAACAGGTGGGGTGTGCTGATCTATGAGAGCAACAACCTGAAGAAGGGATGGGATGGTTATTTCGGAAACGGAAACCTGGCTCCCCAGGGTGTTTATGTATGGAAGGCCACCGGCAGGTACGCCGATGGCGAATATTTCGATATGGTAGGAGATGTGACCTTCCTGCACTGAAAATCATCTGCCCGAGCGGCCGGGTTTCATTATTACCCCTTTTTTCTTCTTGCCGTCAATCATAATTTTAAGCGGTTCCGGGAATCTGACATGTCTCAGCAGGTCATCTTCAGACACAGTCTGGGCGGCGGAGAGAAAATCATAATCCACATATCCGTCACCTATAAACGGATTGACTGTCAAATATCCCACCCTGAAAGCGGTCAGGTTCTGGAAGAAGTGGGTTCCCTGGCTGGGATCGATCCGGTAGTTTTCAAGTCCTGACTCAACAATTACCCTGGCGCCGGAAATCTGCTGCCATTTGATTGGGATTCCTCTCCACTCATCAGTCGATCCCCACCGTCCCGGCCCTATCAGGATGTAATTTGTGCCATCGTTTACCATTTTTTCATTCAGCAATTCTATTCTTTCTGCGATTTCAGGATTTCTGGAGGCCTCGAAATTCTCAGTCCTGACGTAGATGATGTCACGAAGCCCTGTAACAGTACCATTACCCAGGGCAAGCCCTGAACTGACAACCGTATCGGCATTCGGGATGGTTTCGAGTCTGAACTTTATTGTCTCGTAGTTTTCCACTATGGGCCTGATCTGCAGGAGGCTGAAGATCACCGGTTTCTTTTTTTCCGGATCGATGTTCGCAGCGAATTCAATCTCAACTGGATTATTCAGTTGCTGCTGACCAATCTCAAGAATCTTTTTAAGTATATCAGTAAGCGGGAAGAAATCATACCTGAGGATGGGTGCGAATGTTATGACCTTTCTTCCCCCCGCGGTCACTTCATCCCGCAGGATATCATCCTGGTAATCATATGTCGAGGCCGCATACCTGAGTGAGCCGTCATTTTCGGCATCGCCGATCTTCAGTTTCAGGAGATTTACAGAATCGTCGGTGCTGGGGATAAAGCTTGACGGATTAAGGTCAAGGGAGTAAAACTCCTGCTGGGTCTCCCTCAGGGCCATCCGTGTGTCAGAGAGCTGGATGATTTTATTTGGATAAACAGGTGAAAATCTGAGCGATATACCTCCGTCAACTATATACTTGCCAAGTCCGAAGGCAATGGAGGCGAAGCCCTCCTCCGGCTTTTCAGGTTCGATGGGATAAAAATTGACTGAACGTGCCACTCCGGAGAGGGTCGGGTAAAACCTGTTTCCGTACTGCTGGCCGCAAACTTCCTGAAGGACTATGCCCATTCTCTCTTCTTCAGTCTGGTTTGCGGTTGCTTTCATGTAGTTTTTGCTGCCCCTGTAGAAGACTGAAGCGTAGACACTCTTGATGGCGATGCTGAGCAGTTCCAGCATAACGATGTCATTTTCCGCCTTTGGAATCATATAGGTTGAATAGACTCCGGCGAAAGGCTGAAAATGTGAATCTTCAAGCAGGCTCGATGACCTGATTGCAACCGGACCATGGATTATTGAAATGAAAACAAGCAGGTCCTTATGTATTCTGACCGGGAGCCTTGCCCTGACAAATGCGTCGAGAATATCCCTGTCGCTGCTGTCTGACAGGGCTGTTGCGTACAGGTTATTGACTGACATGAATTCGTCGAACACGTCGGTTGCAAGGACCACTGTACGGGGAATTGAAAGCAGGGTATTTTCGAAGTTGTCAGCGAGCTGATATTGTTTGATTATATGATCAAGAAATGCCAGTCCGCGGGCTTTTCCTCCCATTGATCCTTCTCCTATCCGGGTGAAGGTGAGGTACTCGTCGAAGTGTTCCCTGTAAAAATCGGCTATAACACCGTGGCCCTTGTGACGCCTGAAGTTGGCTATCGTGTCGAAGATGAACCTGCGTGCCTGGTCGAGGCTCGGGAAGTCATCCAGGCTGATTTCCCTGAGAAATTCCGCGAGTGAAAAAAGAGCGCGAGCGTACAGCCATTTGGACAGGTGATTTCGCGAGAGGCGGTAACGCAACGATTCATCCGGTATTTCAAAAAGCTTGCGCTGAAAGGTCTGCAGGTCTGAGATCCGGGCTATCTCAACTCCGCTTTTGGGGTCTGTAAAAACAAAATCGCCGAAGGAGAGATTCCTTTTGAGGAGTTCTTCCAGGTCAGAAACCAGTGTGACGGAATTATTGTCGAGGAAGGCATCGCAGTATTCCCGGGCTGTTTTTCCATCTTCACTGCCCGTGGTGTTCAGAATCACCGGGATGTTGGGATCATATTCCTTTATCTTTCTGAAAAAGGCAGAGCCGGGGTCCGGGTAGTTGCCGGAGCCTGGGTCAGGGCCGGCGCCGGAGTCAGATCCGGTGCCTGTGATGCTCTTTCCCGGCTCATTCTGATAAGGATTGCTGTTGCTTATCACTCCCAGCAGCTGGCTTTTGTGTCTTTCGAACAGTGTCTCTGCCTGCTCAACCGACGTGGCGAGGAGTATCCTGGGTCTGCCGCGCATCTGCATCATCTTCTGATGTTCGTTGAGACCCTCAATCATATATTCACGTGACTGTTTCAGGATTATGGAATACAGATGACGGATAAGGACAGAGGCGGCTCTTATTGAATTTTCGAGTACCAGGATTGATTGAACTCCTTCGTGTCTTGAATCTTCTTCGATATTGATTTTATCTTCCACGAGGCTGATGACGGGCAGGAGGATATTTGTGCTTCCGAGCCAGTTGAATACGTAATCGATGCAGCGCATCTCACTGCTGTCGAGCCTGAGGGAAATCTCCCTTGAGATGGGAGCCAGTATGACAATTGGAACGTCAGGCCGGCTCCGCTTTATCTCAAGGGAGAGATCGAACGGGTCCATATCACTGATGCTCAGCATGTTTATTACGAGGTCAATGTTACCCTTCCCGAGGGCCTGCATTGCTTCGGCAGCGGAAGTGACATGGATGAATTGCGGCGGATAGCGGAGATTGAATGAGACATAGTCATTGAAGACCTTCTCATCTATTTTGCCGTCCTCCTCCATAATAAAGGCATCGTACCTGCTGCACACCAGCAGGACGTACCTGATCCTCTTCTGCATCAGCAGCTCGAAGGAGGTCTCTCTGAAGATGTTTTTCACGGTTTACACCACTCCCTGGGCCAGCATGGCCTCGGCTACCTTGACGAAGCCTCCGATATTGGCCCCGTCCACATAATTGATGTACCCGTCCTTGCGGGTTCCGTACTTCACGCATGTGGCATGAATATCCCGCATGATCCTGTGCAGCCTGTTATCAACCTCTTCGCGTGACCATGACAGGCGCATGGAATTCTGTGTCATTTCGAGGCCTGATGTGGATACGCCGCCGGCATTTGCAGCTTTTCCGGGACCGAACAGTATTTTATTGTGCAGGAATATGTTGACTGCCTCCGGGGTTGAAGGCATATTGGCTCCCTCGGAGACAACAAAGCACCCGTTTTTAATCAGGGTTTCGGCATCAGCACCGCTTATCTCATTCTGCGTTGCAGAAGGGAGGGCCACCTGGCAGGGCACATCCCAGGGAGCTGATTTACCCTCTACATAGGTGCAACCGTACTTTTCAGCATATTCCCTGATGCGTCCCCTCCTGACGTTTTTGAGGTTCTTTACAAAAGAAAGTTTCTCTTCATTAATGCCGTCAGGATCATGGATATAACCGTTGGAATCAGACAGGGAGACTACTTTTGCGCCCAGCTGGATGGCTTTTTCAGCTGCGAACTGAGCCACATTGCCTGAGCCCGAGACGCAGCATATTTTTCCTTTGAGGCTGTCACCGCGGGTATTGAGCATCTCTTCGGCGAAATAGACCTGACCGTAACCGGTCGCTTCGAGCCTTATAAGGCTGCCACCCCATTCGAGTCCCTTGCCGGTAAGTACGCCGGTAAATTCGTTGCGAAGCCTCTTGTACTGTCCGAAGAGGTATCCGATCTCTCTTCCGCCCACTCCTATATCACCTGCCGGGACATCAGTGTCAGCGCCGACATGCCTGAATAGTTCACTCATGAAAGACTGGCAGAATCGCATCACTTCGTTGTCGCTCTTTTCCTTCGGATCGAAGTCCGATCCCCCTTTGCCTCCTCCCATAGGAAGGGTGGTGAGGCTGTTCTTGAGAACCTGCTCGAAGGCAAGAAACTTAAGTATGCTGAGGTTAACTGTAGGATGGAACCTCAGTCCCCCCTTGTATGGCCCGATGGCGCTGTTCATCTCGATCCGGTAACCTTTGTTTATCTGGATCTCTCCCTTGTCATCGACCCAGGGAACCCTGAAAAGAATCACCCTCTCGGGCTCGGCCATCCTTTCAAGGATTTTTGCAGACCTGTACTTGGGATTTTCCAGGATAAAGGGCATAAGTGACTCGGTCACTTCTCTTACAGCCTGGTGAAACTCAACTTCACCGGGATTTTTAGCGATGATTTTCGCCATGAATTCATCTACAGGGTTTGACATGGTAACAGGGGTTTTTGGATTGGTTGTTTTCTGAGAAATTATGATTAAATTTCAGTAATTCATAATTAACCACAAAAAATATTATGAATTATTTTGCTTTGCATTGTAAAAATCAATTTCCCGTCCGGAGCACCGGTGAGGATTAAATGATCCGGTAATGGAGGATTTTTCGAAGTTGCAGAAAGATATGCAGAAGCTGCTGGCTGAAAAGATACAGAGCCAGAAGGGGCTTTCGATAATCTATTCAATAAACCAGATCATCAGTAAAAAGTACCCGGCCGGGCAGACACTGTCCGAAATTGTCAGGGAGATTCCCAAGGCATGGCAGTATTCGGAATATGCCTATGCCCGTATAAAATATGACGGACGCGAATACCGTACTGCCAATTTCAGGGAGACCCGGTGGATACAGAAACAGATTTTCGAGACCTGGGATAAAAAGTGGGGAGCGATTGATGTGTTTTATACCAGGCAGTTTCCCAGGGCAGACGAGGGACCATTCCTCCATGAAGAGAGACATCTGCTCGAAAATATTGCAACAATCGTGAGCAATTATCTCAATTCGCTCCAGTCACCTGACATGAGCGGGCTTATTGGTCCGGATGCAGTTGTTACCTTCGAGAGGACAAGGAAAATAAGTGAGGATAAAAATATTGATGACGCACTTTTTCAGATCTGCCGTAACATGCCAAATTCATGGCAGTTCCCCGATTATGCGGTTGCCAGGATAGTCTATGACGGCAAGGAGTATCTCAGCTCCGACAGGGATTACAGTGAGCACGAATGGACCCTCAGGGAGGAATTCACCACGATTGACAGGAAATCAGGCACTATTGAGTTCTTTTACCTCCGGGGATTTCCTGCCGCATACCTGGAGACACACCAGGATTCAGAAAAGGAACTCCTGGGCAACATGGCCAACCTGATCACGGGATTTCTGAATATAATCAAGGGTAATGAAATCAGGCAGCCTGCAGAAAAGGAAGGGAAGCCTGACAGCGAACCGAGGGCTGACAACCGCATCATTTCATGCATCAACGAAATTTCAAAGAGTCTCAGGAACGGTCATTCAACAGAGACCACCCTGTCCGAGGTCATTGAACTTATTCCCAATGCTTTCAGGTTTCCTGATCAGATTGAGTGCCGGATAACCTATGATAACCTGCGGATCTCATCTCCGGGTTACCGGGAATCGCCTCACAGCCTCGAAGCAACGCTGAAGACAATCACACCCGGAAGCGGATCGGTAAAAATAATCTGGTCAGGAGACGAACCAAAGGACGGAGGGGAACCTTTCCAGGAGGAGGAAAAGCAGTTTGCCGGGACGCTGGCACTTCTTATCTCCGGATTCATTAACCTGATTCACGGGATTGATTCCGTAATGGCAACACAGGAGGGGCTGAAGGAGATCATTTATGAGAAGACCGAACGCCTCAAGGAATTGTCATGCATAAACCAGACAACATCAATATTGCAGTCAGAAAAATCAGCTGACAATGCACTGAAGCGTATAGTTTACATACTGCCTGATGCCTGGCAGTACCCTGATAACACTGTTGCCCGTATCAGTTTCGATGGCAGGGAATTCATGTCGCCTGACTTCATTGTTACAAAGTGGCGGCAGAGACAGCCGTTCCTTACCATAGATGACCGTTTTGGGGAGGTTGAGATTTACTATACAAAGGAATTTCCTGACATTGATGAGGGGCCCTTCATGAAGGAAGAGCGTGACCTGATAAATAACATCGCCACCCTGATCTGCAATTACCTGAACACTGTTCAGGGGGAGGTGGCAATAAGGAAATACCGTTCAGAGGAGGAACTGAAGCAGAAATACGAAGCTGCCCGCGATTTTCTGATGACCAGGCGGAAACTGCTGCAGAATTTTCTTGAAAAGAACAATTATGACCGTGACATATTCCATGACCTTATGAAATTCAAGGTCAGGGAGATACTTATCATTTCAAATCTTTATGATGCCTACAGCCTTGAGCGTGAAGGGAAGTTCTCTGATTATATCCTTGGGGTTTATTACCAGCTGAATCTCACCTCAATACCACGGATCACGGGAGTCTCATCATTTGAAGAGGCTTTTGAAAAGCTCTATTCCAGGCATTTCGATCTGATCATTATAATGGTAGGAGTTGACAGGAAGACTCCCATGGAGATTGCATCCAGGCTTAAATCGCTTTACAGGTATATTCCCATTTACCTTCTGCTGAACAATAACCAGTATGTTGGTTACTTCCAGGCAGAGCAGCGCAAGACAAGCCTTATTGACAATGTTTTCGTCTGGAATGGTGACTCCAGGATCTTCTTTGCGATGGTGAAGCAGCTGGAAGACTTTGTAAACGCAGATAATGACACCAGGGTTGGTTACAGCCGCATAATCCTGCTTGTTGAAGACTCGGCCAAATATTACTCCCGTTACATCCCGGTCCTGTATCACTGCGTAATGGAGCAGACAAGGCGCATAATTGAGGATGTAAGCACAATGGATGAGTTATACAAGGTACTGAGGTTAAGGGTCAGGCCGAAGATCCTCATGGCCTCAAACTACGAGGAAGCATTGCAGATATTTGATAAATACAAGGACTATTTCCTGTGCCTCATTACCGACGTAAAGTTCGAAAAGAACTCAAGATTCGATGAAAAGGCGGGGTTTGACCTGGTGCGGCACGTCAAGTCAGAGATACCGGATCTCCCGACAATTATTCAGTCGTCAGACCGCAGCAATGAGATGATGGCAAAGGAACTCAACTGTGTCTTCATCTACAAAAATTCAGACACTCTTGCCCAGGATATCAGGAATTTCATTAGTTTCAATCTCGGGTTTGGTGATTTCATATACCAGGATGAGACAGGCAAGGCCATTGGTACGGCAAAGAACATGAATGAGTTTGAGCAGCAGTTGCAGTCTATTCCGACAGAGACACTCCTCTATCATGCCAGCCGCAATCACTTTTCGCTGTGGCTTACTGCAAGGGGTGAAATACAGCTGGCCCGTGAAATAGCCCCGAAAAAGATCAGTGATTTCAAAAACCCTGAAGCACTTCGTGACTACCTTGTAAAGATAGTCCGGCAGCTTAAGTTCGAAAAGAACAAGGGTAAGATTGTCGAGTTTGACGAGACTCTTATTACCGAGGAGAGCAATATAATTCAGCTGGCTCCCGGAGCACTTGGAGGAAAGGGAAGGGGGCTGGCTTTTATCCATACCCTCATCTACAATTTTGATATCTCCAATTATGTCCCCGGCATCAATATCAGGGCGCCAAGGACATTTATAATCGGCACCGGCGAGTATGAAGATTTCCTCGATAACAACAGGCTCAGAAGCAGGGTCTACTCCGAGACCAGTTATGAAAGGATAAAGGAACTTTTCATAAACGGGAAGTTGTCGTCACAGCTTGAAAAGAAACTCAGGATAATCCTTGGAAAGATCAGCAAGCCACTGGCTGTAAGATCATCAGGTCTATTCGAAGATTCCCTTATGCAGCCGTTTGCCGGGATTTTCGAAACCTACCTTCTGCCCGACAGCAACAGTGACATCGAGGTTCGCCTTAAGCAGCTTACCGATGCCATAAAGCTTGTTTATGCTTCTGTATTTTCCGAGACTGCCAGGGGTTATATCAGTGCAATCAACTACAAGATTGAGGAGGAGAAAATGGCAGTCATAATCCAGGAGGTTGTGGGAGAGCAGTACGAAGACTATTATTATCCGCATATAAGCGGTGTAAGCCAGTCATACAACTATTATCCTTACGGGTACATGCAGCCCGAGGATGGTTTTGCCGTGATTGCTGTCGGGCTGGGCACTTATGTAGTTGAGGGAGAAAAAGCATTCCGGTTTTCACCCAAATACCCTGCCCTCGAGAACAACACCCCCAAGGACCAGTACCTTAACTCACAGGTCGAGTTTTATGCTATTGACCTGAGAAAGAAGGATTTAAATCTCATGGAGGGAGATACTGCAGGTTTGGTACGTCTCACGATCGAGGACGCCGAACGGCATGGAGTCCTCAACCATTGCGCATCTGTTTACTCTGCCGAGGCGGGAACCATATACCCGGGGATAGACAGGGCGGGTCCCAGGGTGGTGAATTTTGCCGATATTCTTAAATATGAATATATTCCTCTCTCCAAATCACTTGTTGAGATTCTTGATATAGTCAAGGAAGCCCTCGGCACTCCGGTGGAGATCGAATTTGCAATTGACCTGACCAGGGACAGTCAGTACAAGGCCTCTTTCTACCTGTTGCAGATAAAGCCTATTATCGGCGCATCAATTGATTACGAGGTCAATATGGATGAAATTGACCGGTCACACATCCTTCTTTACACTGAAAAGAGCATGGGTAACGGCCTGATAAATGATATCAGGGATGTCATTTACGTTGACAGGGACACCTTTGACAAGTCAAAAACGCTTGAGATTGCTGCCGAGGTTGATGCCTTCAACCAGGAGATGATAAAAGAGGGCAGGCAGTATATTCTAATCGGGCCAGGCAGATGGGGTACCCGTGACAGGTGGATAGGCATCCCGGTGACATGGCCGCAGATATGCAATGCTAAGGTTATAATCGAAACCAGCCTGGAGGAGTTTCCTCTCGATGCTTCCTCCGGATCCCATTTTTTCCACAATGTTACCTCAATGAATGTCGGGTATTTTTCTATCCAGCACCGTGACAGGAATACTGTTCTTGACTGGGATCTCCTGGCAAGGCAGAAGGCAGTATCAAAAAAGCAATTTGTGACACGGGTTCAGTTCGGTGAAAACCTGTCAGTCAAAATGGACGGCAAAAAGCGGATTGCCGTAATAACCTGGAAGTGACAGGAAGTTTACAGTTCCTTCTGGTAGATCCTGTATTTCTTGACAACCTTGCAACCGATCCGTTCGTATTCACCTCTCATCCGGAGGTTGTCTTCGAGGACGAGGTGGCTGTCAATTGTCTCCATTCTGCTGTTGACTGCATCCTTGAGTATCTTCACGCCCATCAGGACATCTATGCCCTTGCCCCTGAACTCCTTTTTGACACCGCCGAGCATCATCATCAGCTTTCTTGAACGTTTTGACTCCCTGAGGATCCTGAAGATGCCGAACGGGAGAAGTCTTCCCCTGCAAGCTTTAATACCTGCGCTCAGGTCTGGCATCCCTATTGCAAAACCAATTATCTCTCCGTCTTTTTTAACCGCCTTGATGAATTTCGGGTCTAGTATAGGGAGGTAGCGTGCCGCGAAATCCCTTTTCTCCTTGTCATTCAGCGGAACAAACCCGTAGATCTCCGCGAAAGTGTCATTCATCAGCTCAAGGATTGGAATTATATATGGTTTCAGCTGCTTTTTACTTTTGAATTCGATTATATCGAACTCCCTGCCTTTGGTTATCCTGTCAAGGACCCGTTCATACACAACCGGGAACACCCTGGGTATTTCTCCAAGGTAGTTTACCAGGTCGATTTTTTTGGCATATCCCTCATTTTCAATCAGCTCAGCCATGTATGGCGAGTTATTGGCGGCAGTAATGAACAGCGGGTACTGGAATCCTTCAATCTGGAATCCCTGAGGGTCCTTGTCGGAAAAACCAAGGGGCCCGACGAGCCTGGACATGCCGTTTTGTTTCGCCCACTGTTCGATGTGGCTGATCAGGGCGTGAAAGACGTCAGGGTCATTGTAGCACTCCATAAAACAGAAACGTCCGTGGTTCTCGTGGTTGATCTCGTTATACCTCCGGTTGATGATTCCCATTATCCTTCCCACGGGCTTTCTGTCCCTGTAGGCTGTCAGGAGGAGGGCGTCAGCATAACCGTATGATTTGTTTTTCTTTTTGTCATACAGTTCCCACTCATCCATGTAGATTGGCGGAAGCCAGTCAGGTTCGTTCCTGTGAACCTTTTCAGGCAGATAGATGAAATCACGGAGATCCTTGCGCGTGATCACCTCTTTTACGAAAATTTCTCCCATGTCAGTCAGGTTGGGTTGTGATAAAGATAGTTTAAGTTTTCTCTTTGGGTTCCTTTTTGTCAATATCATCAGCAACTCTGAGCAACCGCCTGGTATCAAGGATATTGACAGAAAAGAGCGCAATTACCACAACAAAAGCGGAGTAGTTGAGTGATCCCGGAAGAAGAACCTCAGCGATCATTATCAGTCCGATGACAATTCTGACCTCTGTGGGTCCCATTTTCCCCGAGTCAATTGAATACCTGCCCGTGATATAGAGTCTTATAAGTGCAATTATAATTTCCCATCCGTAGAGGACCACAAATCCATAACCCAGCATTTTCCAGGGGCCTTCAGCATAGATTATGTAACCCAGTCCTATCAGTATTATGCTTAACCAGTCAATTGTGATATCAAGAGTAAATCCGTATTTTCTTCTCGGCTTGTTCCTGAAGTAGGCAAGCCTTCCGTCAAGGGAATCACCGAACCAGCTTATAGCAAATCCCAGCAATCCCAGCAGGAGGAAGCTCCTGCTGAAGAACGAGGCAAGGACGAAGCTGGCACAAACGATCATATTTCCGAAGAATCCGATACCTGTCAGCATATTTGATGTGATGAAGGACGGGATCCGCTGTACCAGCCATGAGATTGCCATTTCCTCCTGTTTCTTCAGGAGGTTGGTCCTTGTTCTGTCACCGAACACATTCCTTAGAACCTCGCCGTTGAAAAGAGACCTAAGGTTATTCCTGTTGGGTTTCCTTACTGCCATGGCGTAGAATTTAGCTTCTAAGTTATATTAAATTACCAGGAACAAAATGTTCCGGTACAGGCATTTCATATACTTTTTTCCTGAGATATTCACCCAGTGAAGAGGGATCCGGTAAGTTTGACTGTTCTTCGACGCTTATCAGTTCACCGATACCGATTCTATGCTGACTCCCCCTTTTGTTAAACACTTCTGACGGCAGTCTCAGCAGCCTTACCCTCCAGTTGATAAGTCCGAGGAAGTAAAAGAAAGCCGAGTTCATGTCGAAAAACCTGATTGGCAATACGGGAACTTTGACAGAGTGGATCAGGTGGAGTATGCTATCCTGCCAGGGGCGGTCCCTGACTTTCATGTCTTTCAGGCTGAAATCGGATACAGCTCCCGAGGGGAAGAATCCCAGGGGATGCCCTGCATTAATATGTGCGATGGCTTCCCTGATACCCCTGATGCTGGCGGCTTTGATGCCGGTCTTCTTATTGCCTGTCGGCACCACGGGAATGAAGTTGCAATCGAGGGTTTTTACAAGTGAGAGCAGTTTGTTGACAATGAATTTATAATCGGGCCTTATCCTGGCCATCATATCAATTGTCATAATTCCGTCGAGCCCTCCGTAAGGATGGTTTGACACGGTAATAAAGGCACCAACGGGAAGGTTTTTCAGTCTTTCGGGATTGCCAACCATGTACATGACTCCTACATCTTTAAGCAACCTGGAAGTGAATTCGGGCCCACTCCATGCTCCTGAATTGTCGTATACCCTGTTGACTTTGTCGATTGCCAGAAATCTGATCATCCACTCAGCAAAGCGCTGTCCCCTGGCGCCTCTGAAAATGAATGACAACGGTTCGAGATCTTTTGGCTCAATTACCTTCATGGCGTAAAATCCAAATTTACTAATTAATAATCATCAAACCATGCCGGCTTAATTGTTGCAATCCCGTGAAGGATGAGCAATGAAATGGAATTCGTGTTTCAAAAACGATATATTTGGAACCATCTTTCCCGTATGACATTAAACATCTGTAAAACTTAAACCGATGAAAAAGCTTTACCTGGCCATGGCCGCAGTTGCCACACTGGTTTTATCGTGTCAGACTGCCGTGACAGAAGGGCCGACCGATCTGACGAAAAACAGCATTATTCCAAGACCGGTTTCAGTTACTTCTTCCGGAGGGTCGTTCGTGCTGACTTCCGGGAGTGACATAGTTATTATGCCCGGAAGCCCTGCAGAGGTAGCCGGTATAGGCAGCATTCTTGCGGGTAAACTTAATCCATCAACAGGCCTGGGGGTTGAGGTGATCACTGACGGACGCAGACCGGGTAAGGGAGACATTCTGCTTGCCATTGGCGAAGTTGATTCGGTTCCGGGTGACGAGGGCTATGAGCTTGTTATTACGGAGAAGCTGATTACACTGACTGCAGCCAGGCCTGCAGGATTATTCCGCGGCATTCAGACAATCAGGCAGCTGTTACCGCCCGAGATTGAATCTGATACGGTTCAGCCAGGACCATGGACAATACCCACCGGCACAATACGTGACTGGCCTGAATACGGGCATCGGGGGGAGATGCTTGACGTTGCGCGTCACTTCTTCGGTCAGGACGACGTAAAGAGGTTTATAGATCACCTGGCACTTTATAAAATGAATGTTCTTCACCTGCATCTATCCGATGATCAGGGGTGGCGGATAGAGATCAAATCATGGCCCAACCTGACGGCACAGGGTGGCAAAACAGAGGTTGGAGGTGGAGAAGGAGGATTTTTCACCCAGGAGGAGTATTCAGAGATTGTTAAATATGCCGGCGAGAGGTATATAACAATTATACCCGAGATAGACATGCCGGGCCACACAAACGCAGCGCTCTCATCATATCCTGAGCTTAACAGTGACGGAAAGGCAAGGGAGCCTTATACAGGAACCGACGTCGGATTCAGTTCGCTTGACACCCGATCGGAAATCACCTACCGGTTTGTTGACGATGTTGTCCGCGAGATCGCTGGACTTACTCCGGGTGAGTATTTTCATATTGGAGGTGACGAGTCACATTCCACCAAAATAGATGATTACATATACTTTGTAAACAAGGTACAGGATATAGTTGAATCACACGGCAAGAGGGTAACGGGATGGGATGAAATAGCCCATGCCACACTGAAACCCAACACGGTAGTCCAGTACTGGGCGCGGGCGGCAAATGCTGTGAAGGGTATTGACCAGGGCGCTAAAGTGCTAATGTCGCCCTGCAAGTATGCATATACTGACATGAAATATGATTCAACCACAGTCCCGGGATTGAGCTGGGCGGCCTACATAGAGGTGGATGATGCCTACAACTGGGATCCGGCCACGCTGGTGCCGGAGATCGGCAGGGAAAATATAGTCGGGGTGCAGGCACCGCTGTGGGCTGAGACAATATCCACGTTCAGTGAAGCTGAATATCTTATTTTCCCGCGTCTTCCGGGATATGCTGAGGTTGGATGGACTCCTTCGGAGATGAGATCATGGGATGAATACCGCGTTCGTCTGGCTGCCCAGGGGAAGAGAATGGAGATACTTGGTATCGGATTTTACCGATCTCCTCTTATTGAATGGGATCAGCCGGCCAGGTAATGGATGTCACACCCGAACAATACAGACTGAAAATTAATCATTGAAATATCATGGAATTTTTACTTGAGGGTATCACCAATATCACGTGGCAGCAGGCAGTGATGTGGGTTATCGGGGCGCTGCTGATTTATCTTGCAATTGCGAAACAGCTTGAACCGTCTCTACTGTTGCCAATGGGATTCGGGGCTATCCTTGTCAACCTCCCGCTGTCAGGGGCGCTGGACCAGACCTTATCCGGGATAGGAGAGGTGACCGGCATTCTTGACTGGATGTTCAGGGTAGGTATAGAGGCGTCAGAAGCGATGCCGTTGTTACTTTTCATAGGTATTGGGGCAATGATCGATTTCGGTCCGCTGCTCTCCAATCCGAGGCTTCTGCTTTTCGGCGCTGCGGCGCAGTTCGGTATTTTCGCAACTGTGATTGCTTCCGTTCTGCTGGGCTTCGATCTCAGGGATGCCGCCTCTATCGGGATAATAGGAGCAGCTGACGGCCCTACCTCCATCCTGGTATCACAGGTGCTGAAAAGTGATTACATCGGACCTATTGCCATAGCAGCATACTCATACATGGCACTGGTTCCCATAATACAGCCCTTTGCCATCAGGATGTGCACCACTGAGAAAGAGCGGAAGATCAGGATGAATTATAATCCGAAGAGCGTTTCACGGCTGACAAGGATACTGTTCCCGATTTCGGTCACCATAATCGCGGGTTTGGTGGCTCCGGCATCTATTGCCCTGGTGGGTTTCCTTATGTTTGGTAACCTTATAAGGGAGTGCGGGGTGCTTAAGTCATTGTCTGACAGCGCACAGAAGGAACTGGTGAACCTGATTACACTGCTCCTGGGAATAACAATTGCAGCAAGCATGCAGGCCGAAAAATTTGTGGCACTTGATACTATCAAGATAATGGGACTCGGATTGCTTGCATTCGTTTTTGACACTATTGCCGGTGCCTCATTTGCCAAGCTTCTCAATCTGTTCCTCAAGGAAAAGATCAACCCGATGGTTGGAGCCGCAGGGATTTCGGCATTTCCAATGTCATCGCGTGTCATCCAGAGACTGGGCCTGGAGGCGGATCCGACAAACCACCTGCTTATGCACGCAGCAGGCGCAAACGTTTCAGGTCAGATTGCCAGTGTAATTGCCGGCGGCGTGATAATCGGCCTCGTACCCGGATTACTGTAAAGGAGATGAATTATGAATCCAGATGTCTTTAAGTCGCTTGATCTGATGGGGAAGGGCATGACAGCCATCTTCGTCGTCATTATAGTCATATACCTGGCCGTTCACCTGATCCTCATTGTAACAGGCGGACGAAAGAAAAAAACAGCGGAATAGACGCTTCATTCAAACGATCCGTGGTGACTGCATTTTCCGGCTCGTCAGCCTGTTATTTAATCTGGCAGGATAGTCAGAAAATTTCACTATTTTTATAAGGCCGTTTTTCCCTTCATGGGGCTTTCGGCATATGTCGGACCAATCAGTGATTGTATGAAAAAAGCACTTTTACTGATTCTTGTGACCATCACGGCGTCATGCAGTCAGGTGAGGAAGGGTTCTTCAGCAATACCTGAAGATGACCTGATAATCACCAGGAAGTATGTGGGCGATTTCATCGAGTACCGCCATACGGGGCCTGAGAATTATGAAGGCCCGAACATTATCTGGATCAAGACCACCATGGAGGATCAGTACGGGAAAATATCAGCCTACGGACGCAAATGTGACTTCACCGGTGGCGACAGGCTTTATCTCAGAAGAAAGTTTTACAGCCCCGGGATTGTTTCCGGTTACTGGGTTTATGTTATAGAAAATGACCAGTCAGTCTCCTATCGTGCCACTGACCTTCAGCATGACCGTGAGGTGTACATCAGAACATGGTTTGAATGACTCTCATCTTATGCTGATATAAATGAAAAGCACAATTCTCACTGCATTTCAGAAATTTGACCGTGCACAGAGTCTTGGCGGTGTACTGCTTTTTGGTGCAACGATCCTGGCGCTTATAATTGCAAATTCCCGGCTGGGCGATTTCTATGACACGCTACGGGAGGCTACTGTTGGTTTCGAAGCGGGCAGCTTCAGTCTGAAGAAGCCGTTGCTGCTGTGGGTCAATGACGGCCTTATGGCCATTTTCTTTTTCATGATCGGACTGGAGATCAAGAGGGAGCTGATGATAGGTGAGCTGAACTCACCCTCGAAGGCGGCCCTTCCTCTTATTGCCGCCCTTGGAGGGATGCTAGTTCCGGTGGTTTTTTACCTCATTCTGAACAGAAACCCTCAGGCATCACATGGATGGGGCATACCGATGGCCACTGACATAGCCTTTTCTCTTGCCATTCTGAAGCTGCTGGGTAACAGGGTTCCTGTCGGTCTGAAGGTTTTCCTCGCGGCTTTTGCAATAATAGATGACATAGGCGCCGTTCTGGTCATAGCCCTGTTCTACAGTGCCTCAATCGATTGGATGAGCCTTCTCTGGGCAGCAATACCGATGGCACTGCTCGTATTCCTTAATCTGAAGAACCTTTTTCCTAAGTACATTCATCTTGCATGCGGCATAATTATCTGGTATTTCTTTCTCAAATCCGGAATCCATCCCACCATTGCCGGGGTAATGCTTGCATTTACGGTTCCTCTCAGGCAGAAGACGGATGCTCACACCTTTACCCGGGAGATGTGCCGGATTGCGGATGAATTCAGAGAGCATGATTCTGACCGGACCCCCCTGCTCACTGCCGGGCAGATAGAAAGGATAGATGACATAGAACAGTGGACGGAAAAGGTGCAGTCGCCCCTGCAGCATCTTGAGCATGTGCTGCACAGGTGGGTAGCCATGTTCATCATGCCTGTTTTTGCATTTTTCAATGCCGGTGTTGCTTTCAGTTCCGGTATGGATCCGGATTTCCCGCTGATCACAACGCTTGCTCTTAGTCTCTTCCTTGGCAAAACGATCGGAGTGACCCTCTTCTCATTTGCTGGCCTGAGGCTTAATCTGGCCAGCCTGCCGCAGGGAGTCACATTTGGCCAGATATTCGGCACTGCAATGCTTGCAGGAGTCGGATTCACAATGTCAATGTTCATTGCCAGCCTGGCATTCTCTGGCGCTGCAACCCTGATGGATTCGGCGAAGATTGGCATAATGACCGGCTCTCTGGTTTCAGGTATTGCTGGCTACCTGATGCTCAGGTTCTGCAGAAGGAAGAATACACAAACCCTCGTCAGCTGAGGCAAATGATGGAGAGAAACTATACTCTCTACTTCATTGCCCTTATTCCGGGTAAGGAGTTAAGGGACAGGGTACGCGTTGTCAAGGAGAGGATGAAGGCTGACTACAACGCCGGTCATGCACTCAAATCCCCTGCTCATATTACACTGCAGATGCCTTTCAAAAGGAACAGCAGGGATGAATCTGCCATATCTGAAGCCCTTGAGAAATTTGCCTCTGAAGAAACCCCTTTTATTGTAAGGCTGAATGGTTTTGGCTGCTTCGCTCCGAGGGTCATTTTCATCAGGATAGAGGATCCGGATCCGGTAAAGTCAATCCATGGCCGGTTGAAAGGAATTCTGGCCGATGAACTTGGATTTCCTGTCAGCGAGATTATGAATGATGTGCAGCCCCACATAACCGTTGCCACGCGCGATCTTACAAAAGAGGCATTCTGGGAAGCGTGGCCTGAGTTTCAGAATGAGGAATTCAGGGGTACTTTTGAAGTTAACAGTCTCTTTCTGCTGAAGCATAACGGGAAAAACTGGGATATACTAAAGGAATTTCCATTCAGAAAAAATGGATAGAAGGAGATTTATTTCAGGAAGCGCCATGGCTGCTGCAGGATGCATGACAATACGTCCGCTTGCAGTCTTTGCCGGGCCTGCGGGCCCGGCGGGATCCGCGGTGCCTGCCGGAGAGACGGGTGCAGCTGGTCTGACAGGCCCGGATAATGCCATCGCGGGAGGGAGCAGCCTCTTTGAGCTGTTCCGGAATCCTTCATCAGGATACCACCCTTTCGTCAGGTGGTGGTGGAACGGAAACAAGGTCGAGGCAGATGAACTCATCAGGGAATTGCACCTTCTGAAGGAAGCAGGCATAGGCGGTGTTGAGATTAATCCGGTAGCATTCCCGTCCCGTTTTGACGGCGATGATCTTGGAAAAACATCCCTTGAATGGCTGAGCGGGGAGTGGTGCAATATGCTGAATGATGTCTTCGCCGAAGCAAAGAAGCTTGATATGACCTGCGACCTGATTGTCGGTTCAGGCTGGCCTTTCGGTTCAGAGAATACAGGTGAGGAGGAGAGGTCACAGATAGTTGTAGTTGCCGTACGGAAGGTCAGCGGTCCTGCGGAGTTGTCAATTTCACGTGAAGAAATCTTCCTGGAGGCCGGCCCTGCCATCAGCAATGCATGGCCCGGCAGAAAGCCAGCGCTCATTTCAATGATGCTGGTGCCTGACCCTATCACTTCAACCGATGAGATTACGGATCTCTCAGACAGGGCAGGTGAGGAGTTCTTCGACCTGTTCATACCTGAAGGTAATTATGCACTCTGCGCTATTGTGCAGGTCACGGGATTCATGCAGGTGATCAATGGTGCCCCGGGAGCAAGTGGCCCGGTCATCGATCATTTCAGCAGGGACGCAGTCAGCAGGTTCCTGGAAAGGATGTCTGAATCGATTGAACCCGTGACCGGTCCTCTTTCCGGGCACCTGCGGGCTCTATTTACCGACAGTATGGAGCTCGAGGGCTCCAACTGGACCGGTGACATGAGGGAGGAGTTTTTCAGACGGAGGGGTTATGATATTTTCCCTTACCTGCCATTTGTTCTCTTCAGGACAGGTTCCATGGGCAATGTGACAGACTGGAAATACGGTGTGGAAACAGGCCCTGCACTAAAGGATATGATCTGCCGCATGCGGTATGATTTTGAGAAGACAAAGGCAGAACTCCTTGAGGAGCGGTTCATGCAGGCATTTGCAGGTTGGTGCAGGAAGCTGGGGGTCAGCTCGCGCATGCAGGCTTACGGCAGAGGCTTCTTCCCGCTGGAGAGCAGCATGCTTGTTGACATCCCGGAAGGAGAATCATGGACCATGAACTGGCTGAAACACAGGATAGGGGAGGAGATGCCGGAGAGCGACTACCGCCGCGGCAGGGCCTATACAATGGTTAACAAGTACGTCTCATCCGCAGCCCACCTGTCCGGCAAAAGGCTGATAAGCTGCGAGGAGATGACAGACACTTACACTGTCTTCAATACTTCACTTGAAAACCTGAAGATCGGCAGTGACCAGAGCATTATCTCCGGTGTTACACATTCGGTATTCCATGGATTCAACTACTCGCCGCCCGAGGCTCCCTGGCCGGGATGGATAAGGTATGGCGGCTATTTCAACGAGAACAACAACTGGTGGCCTCATTTTCACTTTCTTAATAAGTACAAGGCCCGGCTGTCAGCACTGCTGCAGAACTGTGACATGTATGCAGATATTGCACTTCTGCCCCCAATGGCTGACATGTGGAGCCTCATCGGGATGCAAAATGAGCCTTTTCCTTCAGTGCTGCACGCTGAACATCTCTCACTTGTATGGGAAGCGATAACAAAAAACGGCAGCGGATGTGACTATATCTCCGAAAGAATCCTGCGGGACGCCTCTGTTGAAGGAAAGAAGCTCTGCTATGGTCCCCGGAAGTATCATACACTGTTTCTTGTAAGCGTGGAGAGCCTCTCTCCTGACAGCGCCCGCAAGATGCTGCAGCTTGTGAGAGCGGGAGGAAGGATTTTCTGCATCGGAACGGTTCCTTCAAAATCAACCGGCTGGAGTAACCATGAAAGTAATGATGGTGAGGTGAAACTCCTTGTTGAGAAGATGAAAGCATATCCCAACCGGTTTATTGTGCTTGAAAAGCCGGAAAAGGACTTTATTGGATGGTACAGGACTGTTCAGGAGCGGTACCGGATTGATCCGTGGATCAGGATTGAAACACCTGATCCTTTCCTGATGCAGTCAAGATACAGTGCTGATGACGGATCGGAGTATGTGTTTATGATTAATTCCAATCTTCATGAATCACGCAACACACGGGTGCATTTCTCCGCCGGACTGATCCGCAGGCATAACTGCTCCGTATGGAATCCGGAGACGGGAGGGAGAATGAGGGTACAGCCTGATCATGATGGTGGTGTTTCACTCGAAATGGGCCCGGCGGAATCACTGGTATTTGCATTTGACAGGGAGAAGCCAGAGGAGGAGTGGAGACCAGTGCCTGTGAGCGGAAGGGACACGTTGTTGTTCGACCGCGGCTGGACGGCCGGATTCAGGCACTGCCGCGACGGCTCTGTGAAGGAGGTGAATATTGACAGGCTGACAGACCTCAAGGAAATGCCGGAGTTTGTTTATTTTTCAGGGACCGTGACATACCACACCACCATGGAATGCAAAGACCCGGAAGGTATGATTCTCAATCTCGGAAAGGTTTACGGAACCTCTGAGCTGAAAATAAACGGCGTGAGCTGCGGCATTAAATGGTACGGCCGGAGGATCTTCAGCATCGAAAAATACCTGAAGCCGGGAATCAACGATATTGAAGTCATCGTCACCACATCAATGGGCAATTACATGAAATCACTTACTGACAATCCGGTTGCACAGTACTGGACGAATGCCGGGACAAAAAATCAGCCCCTGCAGTCGATGGGTATGACAGGACCTGTCAGTTGCTATAAAACATGACATGAAAAAAGGCACTATCTTATTGCTGGCGGCCCTGGCGGCTGTCTCCGTTCAGCTTCACGCGAAGGACTACAATGCATCGATGTTTGGTGCAAAGTCAAACGGAACAACACTCAACACCAGCTCCATCCAGAAGGGTATTGACTACATCAGTGAGAACGGCGGCGGCAGGCTGGTCTTCTATGTGGGACGGTACCTCACAGGAACCATATATCTTAAGTCAAATGTCACGATCCATCTTGAGGAGGGAGCTATCCTGGTGGGCTCCACAAATCCGTTAGATTATGAGAAGAACTTCAACTGGACCGCCCTGATCTTTGCACTCGACCAGGAGAACATCGGGATAACCGGCAAGGGGGTTATTGACGGCCAGGGCTTCCAGGTGGCTACAAACCTCGTTGACATGATACACAAGGGTGTTGTAAAGGATCCGCTGAAGTACGACCGGCCCAACGAGACTATCCGACCTCAGAACATTTATTTCAGGGGATGCCGGAACATAGTGATCAGGGATATCAACCTGAGGGATCCCGGCAGCTGGAACCAGCAATACGATCAGTGCCGGAAACTTGTAATAGACAATATAAGGGTAGACAGCAAGTCATACTGGAACAATGATGGTGTTGACATCGTGGACTGTGACAGCGTGGTGGTTTCCAATTCATACTTTGATGCTGCGGATGACGGCATCTGCCTTAAATCGCACAGTGCTGACTTCGTCTGCCAGAATGTTTTTATCCATAACAACACGGTCAGGACCAGCGCCAACGGGATCAAGTTCGGCACGGTGGGACACGGCGGTTTTCGCAACATACGAATAATCAATAATCTGGTGTTTGACACCTACAGGTCGGCTCTGACTTTTGCGGCTGTTGACGGAGGGTTCGTCGAAAATATCGTGGTTGACAGTCTACGTTCCCTGAACACAGGCAATGTCATATTCCTGAGGATAGGTGAACGGCGTGCCGGCAAGAAAGGGAGGATGAACGGGGTGACTATATCCAACGTATATGCCGAGGTACCGGCAACCAAACCTGATGCCGGCTACAACTACGAGGGGCCTGTTGAGGATCTGCCGCGGAATATATCTCCCTCGGCAATTGTCGGCATGCCTGATGCCATGATTGAGAACATTACCCTGAAGAATATAGAGATACATTATCCCGGAGGAGGGAATCCGCACTATGCAAAGGTCGGTCTCGACGAGCTGGACAAGGTGCCAGAACTTGCCTCAAACTACCCGGAGTTTTCGATGTTTAAGGAACTTCCGGCATGGGGTTTTTACATCAGGCATTCCAGGGGGATTTCGATGGAGAATGTGAAACTGGTCTGCGAAAAGAAGGATTACCGCACCGCGGTTGTGCTTGATGATGTACAAGGTGCTTCTTTCAGGAACCTGCAGGTCACTGAACCGGGAGGCAAAAAAGATGGGGTCTTTTCCTACAGGTCGACGGATATTGAAATAAAAAAATAGCGGGTAAATGCCGGGCCGGTGATCTGACAAATGAAAACAAACCCCCTGACCATTGACTACTCCCCTTTCTGCCACAGGGGTGCCACTTACAAGGCTGAATATGTTTCTCTCCCGACAGGAGTTGAGCTGCTTTCGGTAGTCTTCTCGCCGCCACAGAATGCGAATGCACCTGTGATCCTTTTTATTCCCGGATTTGTTTCGCTGATTGAAAACTTCAGGGAGACGCTTGTGGAGCTTACGCGCACCCATACTGTATACTATGTCGAAACCCGCGAAAAAAGCACTGCCAGAATCAACCCTGGTCACCGTTTTTCTGCTGATGAAATAACCTCCGACATAGTTCATTTCGTACAGCTCAGGATTCCCGGCTCGTATGTAATGGCGGGGTATTCACTGGGAGCCACGGTTATTGCCGAGGCCTTTCCCCTTCTTCAGAGAAAGCCTGAAGCAGTGCTCCTGATTGAGCCCAACAGTTCCTTTCCCTTTAAAGGTATAGCTCTTTTGCTGGCGAGGCTGGCACCGTATATCTACAGGCCTTTGGTGCCTTTTGTGAAATGGTATATGAGAACCTTCATCATAGATATCAGGACTGACCTGGAGATGTATCTGATCAATTGCAGGAATCTCGATACAGCTGATCCCGGAAGGTTGGGAATGGCCGTCAGACAGCTCAGCCGTTACAGGATGAACGGGTGTCTTGAACAGATATCTGTTCCTGCGCTTGTTGTGGTGGCCTCAAAGGACCGTTTCCACAGTCATGGCGAAGGCACGGAGATAGCCGCTCTCATACCTGGCGCACGCTGCATGGATCTGGAAGACAACAAAAGAACCCACAGCGCTGAAATGGGCCGTGAGATCCGGAGTTTTATTTCTTCTCCGGAAGGAATACCAATTCGAGAAGATCTGCCTCAGACAGGAATTTCTTTGTCGCCTTCTTCATCTTCTTAACTGTAAGTTTGTTAAGAATGTCAGCATAGTTCCGGCTGTCATTGATGTCAATACCGTTAAGGTAATATGAACTGACAGCGTTTGCCCAGTAGCTGTTGTGCTGCTGAGCTTCTTCGCGGGTTTTGAGCAGGTTGCTTACAGTTTTGTCGAGGTCAACCTGCCTGGGGCCCTTTTTGGCAATTGCGTCAAGTTCCGCATAGATTATTTTCTTAAGCTCGGAAGCTCTCTCCGGATCACACTCGAAGGCTATCAGTAGTGTTGCTTTTTCCTCCGGTCTTTTCTGAGATCCGGCATTGAGGCTTACACCGTAGGTTCCTCCCTGTTCCTCCCTGACTTTTTCGGTATAGACCAGGTCAAGAATTCCTTTCAGCACATCCAGGGAAAGGTAACCTGCCGGTTTGTATTCTGCATCTGCTGAATAGTTTATAACAACTGTGGCCTTGGGAACAGTGAGCGGGATGAAGATGTCTTTTTTGACAGTTCCTTCAGGCTGGTCCATGCCCAGGTTCCTGTATGATTCAGTCTGGTATTTTGACGGGAGTGATCCGATATACAGCTTTGCCATATCACGGGCCACTGCTTCATCCACATTGCCTGTAATGAAGAATGTGAATGAAGAAGCATCATCAAAAGCTGTTTTATAGATATAATTTATGTCATCATAGTTAATGCGTTTCATAGATTCAGGAGTCAGAAGGAATGTCCTGGGATGGTAGTTGGTCATGTTCATCGAGAGGCTGTCAGACATGATTTTGTTGGGGTCTTTCTGCATCATCGTGATCACCATGGTAAATCTTCCGATAATGGCATCATATGCCTCTTTGTTGAAGTTGGGGCGTGCGAAGCGAAGGTAGAGCAGTTGCATCATTGTCTCGAAATCCTTCGGTGTTGAAGAGCCGCTGATTGTCTGACTTGTCTCCTGAATACCGAGAGAAACGGATGCCTTTTTCCCGGCCAGCATCTTTGTCAGGGCTACGTTGTCAAATTCTCCTGCCCCGTACATCGATATTACCTGTGGGAAAAGGTTGAGGGCAGGTTCGAGTGAATCAGGGTAGAATGATGATCCGCCGAATGCGTATCCGCTGATTGTAACATTATCCTTTTCATAGTCGGCATGTTTGAATACCACCCTGGCTCCGTTGGAGAGGGTCCATTCGGTGGCACCGAACTGAGGCAGTGAAACGGTTTTTACTATCTCTGCTCCTTTCAGTTCTTCTGAGATAAGATCTGAACCGCCTGTGACATCTTCATAGGGTTTGATGTCGGCTGCTGCAACCTTCTCTAATATTGCCAGCGCCTCAGCCTCAGTCATGTGCTCCTTGTCAGCCGGTCCCTGGATACTGACAAACCTGTTGTCTTCAATGGCCAGTTCCCTGAGCCTTGAGGTTACCTCTTCAACTGTGATCTTCGGAAGGATTTCCTTATAGTAGTTATACTGCACATCCATTGACGGTATAGGTTCTCCGGTAAGAAAATGATCTCTTATCTGCGCTGCCCAGTCGTCATTGCTGATCTTGTCCTTCTGCTTGTAGAGATTCTCGAAGTTGGAGAGCATGTTGGCCTTCGCCCTCTCTAGTTCACCTTTTGTGAAGCCGTGGCGCCGTGCCCTCTCCAGCTCTGTGACGGCGGCTTCAAACCCTTTCGCTTCCTGACCGTCATTGGTGTAAGCAGCCACGTTAAGGGCGTTGTAGCTTCTTGGCAGTTCAGCGGAATAGCTGAGAGCTCCGGCAATGAAGGGCGGTGTACCTTTCTGTACTATCTCGCTGAAACGGTTACCCATCATAGTGTTCATAAGGGATGTGACAAATCCGTCACGTATGTAGTCCAGGTCTCTGGCTCTCTTATCCGGTTCCTGATCAAGGATGATGAGGCTCACAGTTGTCCTCGGGGCCTCGGGATCAGTGATGAGGAGATATTTTGTTCCCTTCTTTTCTGCGAGGAGGATTTCCGGCCTGGGCAATGGATTCTCTATTGCGGGGATTGGAGAAAATATCTTTTTGATTTTAGCTTCCACTTCATCGGGGTTAATGTCACCCACGATTGCAATAGCCTGCAGATCAGTGCGGTACCAGTCGTGGTAAAAAGCCCTCAGCGTCTCTGGATCAAAGTTTTTGATGACTGCTGTGTCGCCGATTATATCACGTTTGGCATACATTGATCCTTCATAGACAACAGGCAGCATCTGTGTCAGCATTCTCCACTGGGCGTTTCGTCTGCTGCGCCATTCCTCCAATATAACGCCACGTTCCTTTTCTATTTCAGCCTCATCAAGAGTCAGAAAATCAGACCAGTCGGCAAGAATCATCAGGCATGTGTCGATCAGGCCCGGCTTATCAACCGGTACATCACTGAGGTTATAAACGGTTTCGTCGAAGCTGGTGTAGGCGTTGATATTGACACCGAAGGCCACGCCGTGCTTTTCGAGAGTGCTAAGAAGTGTTTTACCCGGGAAATGAAGGGTACCATTGAATGCCATATGTTCAAGGAAATGTGCCAGTCCGTTCTGGTTGTCCTTCTCGAGGATTGCGCCCACGTTCTGGATGATGTAGTAGCTGGCCCTGCCTGCCGGTTCCGTATTGTGACGGATGTAGTAGGTGAGTCCGTTTTCCAGTTTACCGATCCGGTAATCCGGATCAACAGGAACGGTTTTGTCAGCATTGCCCTGTGCAAACGCTGAGATGCTTACAACAACAATAATCAGGAAAGTAAAAGTCTTTTTCATGCTTGACAGATTTTCAGATTATGAGACATTGACAACACTTATTGATATCAAAATTAAATAAAAAAAACCATCGCACTGATGGTTTTCAGGTTTCTTTAAGGCAATTCCTAGAACAGTCCGTGCAGCTCAGCGTTAATCCTGTCAATCACTTCACTCAGGTGTTCCTTGTTTTCGGGGAAATCATAATAGTCTGCCTCAAGGATAAGCAGTTTTCCGAGTTTATAAGATTCTATCCATGCCTCGTAGCGTTCATTGAGTCTTTTCAGGTAATCGAGCCTGATGGAGCTTTCGTATTCGCGTCCTCGTTTCTGAATCTGGTTGACAAGTGTGGGGACTGAAGCTCTCAGATAGAGCAGCAGGTCCGGCGGCTCCACGAGTGAGCTCATCAGTTTGAACAGGGTAAAGTAGTTCTCGAAGTCACGGGTTGACATCAGCCCCATTGCATGGAGGTTTGGTGCGAAGATATAGGCGTCTTCGTATATGGTTCGGTCCTGGACGATTGTGTTTTTTGCCTTTTTGATTTCGAGTACCTGGCTGAAGCGTGAGTTCAGGAAGTAGATCTGGAGGTTGAATGACCATCTCTGCATGTCTTCATAGAAGTCATTCAGGTAAGGATTGTCATCGACATCCTCATAATGAGCCTGCCAGCCGTAATGTTTTGAAAGCAGTCCGGCCAGTGTTGTCTTGCCTGATCCGATGTTGCCTGCTATGGCTATATGCATAAGAAATGACTGTTAAAATCCGTGTTTAAATATATGAAAAAGGGAGGGAGTAGTTCTCTCTGTTGATAAAAAGATTTCAGAGGCCGGCTGTTTTCAGGACACTCTCAACGAACTCCCTGCTGTTGGACAGCCGCGGCATCTTGTTCTGCCCTCCGAGTTTGTCCCTTTCACTGAACCATTTGTAGAAAGTTCCCCTGGGAACAACTGTAATCCTGGGGCGGGCAAGTGTCAGATCCCTGTATCTTTTTGCCTCATAATCAGAGTTTAATGCCTTAAGGGTAGTGTCAAGAATTTCCGTGAAGTGCTCGGGGTCATCGGGCTCCCTGTCGAATTCGATCACCCATTCATGGGCCCCCCGGCTTTCGTCACCCATGTAGACTGGTCCTGCCGTATATTCGCTTATATGTGCGTTTGTCCCATGGCATGCCTTTTCAAGGGCTTTTTCAGCGTTGTCGATTATCACCTCTTCGCCGAAGGCGTTAATGAAGAATTTTGTTCGTCCGGTGATTCTTATCTTGTGAGGATAAAGGCTGGTGAACTCTACTGTGTCACCTATGGCATATCTCCACAGACCGCCGTCTGTTGAGATCACAATGGCGTAGTTAACCCCTCTTTCTACCTCTCCGATGCTGAGTGTGCGCGGATTATCAGTATCGTACTCATCTGCCCGTATAAACTCGTAGTAAACCCCGTAATCAAGCATGAGCAGCATCGAGCTGTCAGTGAGATCATCCTGGATTGCGAAGAATCCCTCGGAAGCGTTGTAGGTCTCCATGTAATTCATCTTCGGGTCAGGCAGGAGCTTTCTGTACTGCTCGCGATACGGCGCAAAACTGACACCGCCGTGGAAAAAAACTTCGAGGTTAGGCCATACCTGGTGAAGGTTTGTTTTGCCGGTAGTTTTCAGTATATGGCGTATCAGCACCAGGTACCATGAAGGGACACCTGACATGCTTGTGATATTCATATCAACCGTTTTCGCGGTGATCATCCTCATCTTTTCCTCGAAATCCTCGATAAGGGCGATGCGGGCCGGCGGCGTGCGTATCAGGTCAGAGTATGCCGGGGCATTCTCAATAAGGATTGCTGAAAGGTCTCCGAACAGTGAATTGTTGCTGAAACTGTTTATCTGGTGGCTGCCCCCGAGAGTAAGTCCCTTGCCAAGGAAGATCCTGGTTTCAGGGTTTAGAGACGTATACAGTACGAGACAGTCTTTAGCCCCGCGGTAATGCGTGTCTTCAAGTGATTCACGGGTTATGGGAATGAACTTGCTTTTGGTGCTGGTTGTGCCGGATGACTTTGCAAACCATTTTACCTCGCCGGGCCAGAGAACATTTTTTTCGCCGGCCCTCAGCTTCTCTACCCATGGAATCATATCCTCGTATGTCTGTACTGCGACGTTCCGGCAGAATTGTTCACGGGTGGTTACTGATCCGTACCCGTGTTCCCTGCCCCATTCCGTGTCTCTTGATTGTGAAATAATCCTTGCCAGTACCTCCTGCTGGGATTCAGCAGGGTATTTCCTGAACAGGTCAATCTGTGAGAGGCGCTTGGTGTTGATCCATTTGATTACGGAAGGGATGAATGGCATCTGGTCAGTTTTGTTCAAAGATAGCTAAAGAATGCGGAGTTCACCTGAAAATCTCTTTCAGTACCTGAAGTGAGCGCATTTCCCTGATTCCGGGCAGGTGGAGCCTGTAGTACTTCAACATCCTGGCCAGCAGTTCGGTGCGTTCTTCTCCGGACAGCTGCAGCGAGGCCAGGTCTTCAGCGGGCATCTGCAGGAGCAGATTAAGCACCCGGGCTCCGGCCGGGTCGAGGCAGTCCTGGTGCATTGGCCGCAGGGGGGTAAACTGACCGGTCAGCATGTCAAAGTAGCAGCCGTTCATTTCTGTTCGTGTAGGGCCTATTCCTGCGTAGTCAGTAAATGCAACGAGGAACCAGAGATGGAAGTTGCTGATCCCGGAGGTCATCTCATCAAGATTCATTACAGATGATTCAATGAAATCAAACAACATTTTGTTCGCATCCTCTTCCCTGATTACGTTGTTCAGGAGCTCACTAATGAACATCGCCACGGAGGTCCTGCGAATATCGCCGTGAATCCTTTTCGGGATATAGGCAAGTGCCATTTCCTTCAGGTTATGCAACTCCCGGTTTTCGTAATAGTAAAGTTCCGCATTGAAGATATTCAGAGGCTGGAAGTAGTTGTACCTGGCGCTTCCCCGCTTAGAGGATATGCCTTTTACCATGACCGATAGGCGACCGTATTCCCGAGTATAGAAATGGGCTATCAGCGAGTTGTCTGAATATCTCACATGATGCAGCAGTATGGCTTTTGTCCTGGTCAGCATGGCCCGAAAGGTCACCTCAAAAGTATTAAAGTTTCATAACAGCATACTGCGAACAGAGACTCTGAGTTTATTAGATTAGAATAATTATTTCAGGTCAGCCAAGATGGAATCAGCATCCAAAGATCAGCTTCTCAGGCGAATTGCCAGGCTTGTCCGGCAGAACAAGGAGCTGGAGGAGCAGGTAAAAAAACTTGAGCGTGAGAAGGAGAGGCTCCTTGAGACCACTGAGAAATACCGGCTTCTTGTAGAGAATAATGAGCTGAAGGGAGTCAGGGTGGCCGAAGAGGAAAAGAGCCTCAAGTTCAACATGGTCACCGTCCTCTTTGCTGACATCCAGGGTTTCTCAAACCTGACGGAGGGGATGGACCCTGCTGTGGTCATGGATGAACTTGATGAGATTTTTTTCGAGTTTGACAGGATAATCAGGAAGTATCATGTAGAGAAGATCAGGACTATCGGTGACACCTATATGTGCGCCGGAGGGATTCCTTCTAAGAATATCACCAATCCCGTGGAAGTTGTAATGGCTGCCGTGGAACTGAGACAGTTCCTCCGTGACTTTGAAGCTGCCAGAAGGGGTGACAGGCGTATCTGGAACCTGAAGATTGGGATTCACACAGGACCTGTGTCTGCCACTGTTTCAGGCAAGAGCAGGGTCTCATATGATATCAAGGGCAGGGCTGTGAATACGGCGAGCCGCATTCAGGGCGTCTCTGACAGGGATTCGATCCTTATCTCCGTGATGACCTATGAGCTTATAAAGGAGTTTTTCAGGTGCGAGTATTACGGAAAGCTGCCCGTGAAATATATGGGCAATATCCAGATGTACCAGGTGGAAGGGCTTCTGCCTGAACTGTCTGCTGACAGCAGGGGAGCGGTTCCCAACAAATCATTCAGGGTCAAGTTCGGACTCATCCAGTTAACTGACATCCAGGAAGTCATACTTGACAAACTGGAGAAGGAGCTGCCTGATTTCCTCTTTTATCACAATGTAAAGCACACTGTTGATGTGGTCACCGAGGTGGAGCTCATTGGCTGGGCTGAGGGATGCACCGACGAGGAGATTCTGCTGCTGAAGACTGCGGCGCTCTTTCATGATGCCGGTCATACCGTCTCATATGACGATCACGAGTACCAGGGTACACTGCTGGCGAGGGAGATGTTACCGGCTTACGGATACAGTGAGGATCAGCTTGAGAGGATTTGCCGGATAATAATGTCAACAAAACTTCCGCCCAGACCCGGTGACCTGCTCGAACAGATCATATGTGACTCAGACCTTGATTATCTGGGCCGGAGCGATTTCATCCCCGTGTCAAATACCCTTTACGAGGAGCTCAAGGCGCAGGACAAGATAACCAACCTGAACGACTGGAACAAGATGCAGGTGAAGTTCATCTCGGGACACCAGTATTTTACCGGCACTGCCAGACGGCTCAGAGAGGTCAACAAGAAGCTGCAGATTGAAAGAATCAAAAGCCTTATCCCCGATAACTGATAACAGATAACTGATAACCCTTCAATTGATTACCAGCATTTTAGTCACCCCCGACAGGGTTCCGTCTTCGTTTGAACAAAACACCAGGTATACCCCTGTTGTCACCCTCTGTGACCTGTAGTTGCGCAGGTCCCATACTGCCTGCCCTCCAAGAGATTTTGTCTCGTAGACAAGGTTGCCGCTCACGTCTGTTATCTTGACGGTTGAGTTTCCGACAAGACCAGTAATTGTCACAACCCCTCCGAAATCTTCCCTGACAGGATTCGGGAAAGCATAAATACCCGAGAAATCATCATTTCCCGATGTTGCTTCACCGCGGTACGAGATTATTCCTTCTGAGGTGCCAAACCATACATCACCGGTGACTCCGTTGACGGCTATTTTCACGATATTGTCAGAGAGGAGGGGGCTGTTGTCTGTGGTGAAGTGAGCCAGCTCTTTCCTGCCATCGTCAGACATAAGATATGCTCCGGAACTGAGCGTGCCGAACCATTTCCTGTTGGCACCGTCAATTGTGACAGCGGTCACCGTTTCGGTACCTAGAAGATAATCAGCCAGTCCGGAGCCATCGTTTCTTGGAATCTTGATGCGTGAAGCCTTTATCTCAGAGGTGAAAACCCTTCCCGGGTTGTAGAATACTGCCGGCCCCGCATCTGTTCCCACCCAGATATTCCCATCATTGTCGGCAGCGATCGAAAACAGGTTGTTCATGGTGTGTCCCTCGGTATCCTGGACCTGCAGCCTGATATGCCTGTCGTCCGAGGTGTTTGTCGGGGTACCTGCGGGATCATAGACGAGCAGTCCGTTCCCTCTTGGCAATATCACCCAGATGTATTGATTCCTGTCAATTACAATGTCTCCTGCCACAGTCATATTCAGGTCCACCTGTGTAATGATCCAGTTGCCGTCCGGGGTAAGGGCTTTCAGGTTGCCCGGCACCCCGGTTTGTGTCATCCAGAGATTGCCTGAACGGTCCCAGGCAAGGCCGCAGATGCGCGAATAGTTCTCACCGGGCAGGATGCTGGCCAGGGGGGAGTTGTACTGGTTATAGTTTTTGACAAGTTCGCCGTCGAGGAATTCATATATACCGTTGCCCCATGATGATACAAAGATGTGCTTTTCGTCTGCAGGATCAATTGCTGCACGCATTGCATCCCTGTCGGTTTCGCCATATAGTATATGGCTCTTCCAGGAATTGCCAGAGCCGGCAAAAACCTGGAATGGCCTGTAGACGTTGCCCCAGGCGTTGTCAACTGTTCCGCCGGTTACACAGAAGCTGTTCCCGGAAAACACAATATCAGCAACGTTGGCTGTATAGGGTCCGTCGATTGTGTGGTTCCGGAATTCCGTATAGTTTGTTGTCGATACCAGGCCCACGGAGAGGTCCGCAACCCATAGATCCTGGCCTGTTGTAAGTGCGCCTGCCGGTGAGGCTCCTGCCCAGCCGTAACCGGATACTTCACGTATGACTGCACCCTGTGGGGAAAGAACTCTCAGAGATGATGAGAGTGAGACTATCACCCGGCTGCCATCGCCGTCAAGTGCCCTGATTGTTCCTGCCGGTTCAGTTGTTATCAGTGTTGCAGGCTGTCCAGGTGTGACGAGAAACAGAGAATCACCTGAAGGAAGAGATCCGGTTGCCCCGGGTTTGCATATCATGAGGCTTGCGCCGGCGGGAGCAATCTTATTGTACTCTGAGTCCGGAACCGGAAGATCATCAAGCAATTCCCAGTTTCCAAAGTAGGAGAGCCCCTGACGGCTTACCGGGGCCGACCAGACTCCCCTGGCGGTGGCTGCAAAAACACGGTCACCCACGATGACAGCTTCGTTTACGCTGTTTGTCTCACCGTCGGGAGAGGGTCTCCAGGTGTCAGCAACATATCTGCCCCTGATATCGATCACAACAATTCCGAAGCTGGCAGTGAGCAGGGCTCTGCTTCCGTTGATTGTGACGCCATAGATCTCCTTCAGGCCCGGTATGTACTTATTTTTGATATCAGGTATATGAGTAATGATTCCGTTTTTCAGGATGTCAATCCCCGTGCTTCTGTAGACAATGATAAGAGACTCTTCCGCCTCGCACCATGCAACCAGTGCTATTGTGGTTTCGGTCAGGCCTGATACCCTCGAGATGGAAGAGTTGATCCCGCTGGTCAGGTCGTGGACAAGTACTGCGTAACCGGTTGAGGAATATATTTTCCCGTCTCCGGCTGCCACTGAATATGACCTGCTGTAAGGGAGGTGGTCATCCCAGGATCCTACAGGTCCCTGTCCGGCCGCCACGAGATTGACCAGGACAAGAAGTGCGAGTGAGATGATTCTTTTCATTCTGGGGTCAGTTACTTCCCGTCAAGGGTCCGGTTCTTTTCCCGGAGAAAACCGATGAGCTTCCTCGTTGCTATCGCCCTGTGAGAGATTGCGTTTTTTTCACTGAGGGGTATCTCGGCAAAGGTACGGTCATGTCCCGATGCAAGAAAAACAGGGTCATATCCGAAACCGCCGTTTCCTCTTCTTTCCGGGATAATTTCTCCTTCAACCGTACCTTCGAAAAGATACTCCGAACCATCGAGAATCAATGCGATTACTGTTCTGAAACGGGCGCTTCTTTCGGTAATGCCATTCATCTCGCGGAGTAGTTTTTCGATGTTGTCATCAAAGCTTTTACTCTCACCTGCATACCTTGCAGAGTAGACCCCCGGTGCACCGCCGAGGGCCGTTACCTCGAGGCCCGTGTCGTCGGCAAAGACGTTCAGTCGTGTCTTTTCATGCACATATCTTGCCTTGAAGAGAGCATTTTCCTCCAGGGTTTCTGCCTCTTCGGGAATTTCTTCCGTGATGCCCAGGTCAGCAAGCCCGAGAATCATGATATTGCTGTCAAGAAGATCACTTATCTCCCTGATTTTATGCTTATTGTTGGTTGCGAATACAAGTTCCATAAATCGAAAGGATAAAAGGCAAAATTAATCATTGCATTGTGACACTGCCTTGCCGGCATACCAAAACCGGAAAATTATAGTTTATTTTTGTATAGATCACCAGATTAAAATCCTCTATGGTTATCAACTATTTCCACGGGTTCATGACGGCTTGCCTTCTGCTATGCTCCGGAGCATGCACAGTGCTGTCAGCAGTCGCTTCAGGGGCCTGTTATAACATGAGGCCTGAGGAAAAGCCGGCTGGCATTTTCAGTAACCGGCCGGAGGATGCGATTCACGCTCAAACACAATCCGGGCAATCCGGAAGGATGACCGGAGTTTACCTGTATCAGTCTGGAAGACGGATTGATACCACCATGGCAGAACCTGTTCTCAGATACCGTGACGGGATTGTATTTATAATGGAAAATAATACGTCTTTCGAATATTCGTATTTCATGGCGGGGCCTGACAGTGCGTGGACCGAATGGACTGAAAGGGCATACAAGGAGTACACGAGCCTTGACGGGGGAAGATATACCTTTTTGTACCGTTACAGGGTCAGGGGAGAAGAAGGTGGCGGAGGTGAGGGATCATTCAGTTTCAGGGTCAGGCCTCCCTGGTATTTTTCACTGCTGGCGCTTTTGATCTATCCTCTTCTGCTGATAGCTGCAGGGATCATGATGCGGAGACGTACGCACAGACTTTACATGGAGAGGCAGAGCAGGCTTGAACAGCTGATAGCGGAGAGAACTGAAGAGCTTCAGCATGAGAAGGAGAAGTCTGACAGCCTGCTTGCCAATATGCTTCCGAAGGGCACGGCAGAGGAGATAATGTCAAAGGGGAAAGCCGACAAGAGGAAGTATAATTTCGTTACGGTGTTGTTTTCAGATATCCAGGGATTTACCAGGATTGCCGAGGAGATGAATCCCGAAACTCTGATTGACGAGCTCGATCGTTTTTTCTTTCATTTCGATTCAGTAGCTGAAAAATACCGGATTGAAAAAATCAAAACGATTGGTGACGCCTACATGTGTGCCGG
The DNA here is from genome assembly GCA_964579645.1 of uncultured Rikenella sp. Taxonomy (GTDB): domain Bacteria; phylum Bacteroidota; class Bacteroidia; order Bacteroidales; family VadinHA17; genus SR-FBR-E99. The sequence goes on from CAZOHL010000009.1 coordinate 36,694, forward strand.
CGGCATACCGGAAAGAAACAGGACCAATCCCGTAGAGGTTGTTCTGGCTGCGCTTGAGATGCAGAAGTACATGCAGGCAATGAAAAGCGATCCGTCAAGACCAGCAGCCAGGTTCTGGGACATCAGGATAGGAATACATACGGGAACAGTGGTGGCAGGAGTTGTGGGTCACAAGAAGATCACCTACGATATCTGGGGTGATACAGTGAACACTGCCAGCAGGATGGAATCGTCAGGGGAAGCCGGCAAGATAAATATCTCTGGTACCACCTATGAATTTGTGAAGGAGTATTTCACATGTGATTACCGGGGCAGGATGCCGGTGAAGTACAAGGGTGACCTTGATATGTATTTCGTCACGGGGATAAGGCCTGAACTGAGGGAGCCTGACGGATCGCCGAACAGGAAGTTCCTTGCAAAGATTGAGATGATACGTATCCTTGACGTTGAAGAGCATGTCTTTTCAAGGTATTCTGAAATCGCCTCACCGGACCTCTTCTTTCACAGCGCTGATTACATACGGAGCGTGTCATTGCAGGCTGACCTTCTGGCCAGGGCAGAAAAGCTTTCTGACCAGGAATATATTCATCTGAGGCTCGCTTCGGTTTTTCTGTATTTTGGTTACGCCTTTGACTATAATGATCCTGAGACTGCTTCAATGAAAAGAGCCGGAGAGATATTATCATTTTATGGTTTTGATCAGCAGACCCTTGAGGCAGTCAGGGACCTTATTGTCTCAGCCTTTTCTCCGGAGCAGGCCGGCATGCCGGGCCGTGTGCTGCATGATGCAGTATATGATTTTACTGGCAGGGTAGATTTTATTTCCATGATAGACCGTTTGTACAGGGAAGAAAAAGCATACGGGAAGATAGGTGATCCGAAGGCATGGTTCAGGGAACTGGCTGCGAGGATAGGGAATAACGGATTCCTTACGGAGACAGCACGGAAGCTGAGGTCTGTGCCCGCAGAAGAGCAGCTTATGATCCTTCGCGAATTTGCAGGGGGTAAACTCAACAATACTTAAAATCATTTGGTACTTTGGTTTTAAACTGTACATTTGAAAAATCCAAAACATAAGATCATGGTAAATTTAGACTGGAACAATCTTCCTTTTGGTTACATTAAAACCGATTTCAACGTAAGGTGCCATTATAGAAACGGCCAGTGGAGCAAGCCTGAGGTATCGGAGTCTGAGTATATAAGCATCCATATCGCAGCTACTGGCCTTCACTACGGTCAGGAGGCATTTGAAGGGATGAAGGCATATCGCGGGCGTGATGGCAAGGTCAGGTTGTTCCGGTGGGATGAGAATGCAAAGAGGTTATCATCCTCAGCTCACGGGATTCATATGGCGCCGGTTCCGGAGGAGCTTTTCAGGGAAGCTGTTTTCACAGCTGTCAGGCTCAATGAAAAGTTTGTTCCGCCCTACGGCTCAGGTGCATCGCTTTATGTAAGGCCTGTGCTCTACGGAAGCGGTGCTGAGGTTGGTGTCAAACCTGCTTCAGAATACACATTCATTGTCTTTGTAACACCTGTTGGACCTTATTTCAAGGGAGGGGTAAAACCTGTCAATATGCTCATCTGCCGTGACGTTGACCGTGCAGCCCCGCTCGGCACAGGGAATATTAAGGTAGGCGGCAATTATGCCGCAAGCCTCCGGGCTATCGTCAAGGCACGTGACGGTGGTTACGGCAACGCCCTCTTCCTTGATGCAAGGGAGAAGAAATACATAGATGAATGCGGCCCGGCCAACTTCTTTGGAATAAAGAACAATACCTACGTAACTCCCAAGTCAGAGTCTATTCTTCCATCAATTACAAACAAGAGCCTCATTGCTATTGCCGAAAGCATGGGAATAAAGACCGAACGCCGCAGGATTCCGGTTGAGGAACTTGCCGAGTTTGAGGAGACAGGTGCATGCGGCACAGCTGCAGTGATAAGCCCCATTGCTAAAATAGTGGACCCAGATACCGGTAAAATCTATGAGTATTGCCGTGACGGCAAGCCGGGGCCGGTCTCGATGAAGCTGTTCAACAAGCTTGTTGGCATCCAGTACGGTGATGAGCCCGATGAGTTCGGGTGGATGACTGAGGTTTAAACCTTGTGTGCCGCGATAATCTGTTTCACCTGTTTAGCCTAAATATCAAAAAATTGCAGGCCTGCTGAAGGAATTGGCGGTTTGTATGCTATTTTTGAGGCAAATTTTCTAAAGTGGCAAAATCAACGGGCGGTATATCCAGGTACAGACTCGGCAGTTCTTATGCCACACTTGTTGTAAGTGTATCACTGGTGCTCTTCCTCCTTGGGATTCTTGGAATAGTTCTCATTAACGCAAGTCAGCTCTCGGACTATTTCAGGGAGAAGCTTGCCTTTACAATTATGCTTAAGGAAGATGCACGGGAGGCTGACATAAGAATGCTTCAGAAAGAGCTTGATGCAAAACCGTATGTGAAAATGACAGAATATATCCCCAAGGACAGGGCTGCAGAGAAGCTTCGTGATGAACTTGGGGAGGATTTTCTTGATTTTCTGGGCTACAATCCGCTTATGCCCGTTATTGACGTTTACCTGCAGGCCAGGTATACTCATCCTGACAGCGTCATCAAGCTTGAAAAAGTCATAGCTGAATACCCGGTGGTTGATGAGTTTTACTATGAGGAGTCGGTACTAAACCTGATTAATGAAAATGTGAGCAAGATCAGCGTATTCCTACTGGTAATCAGTCTTTTATTATTCCTTATCGCTCTTACAATTATAAACAACACAATAAGACTTTCAATTTATTCGAAAAGGTTTCTGATAAATACAATGCAGCTGATCGGGGCGAACAGGTCGTTTATCCGTAAGCCGTTCCTGCTGAAAAGTCTGTTTTTCGGTTTCCTGGCTTCGCTCATTGCCATCGGGCTTTTAATGGGGTTGATGCATCTCATTGAAATGGAGTTTTTTACCCTTTTAACTTATGAGAATATTAATCTTTTCCTGCTGCTTTGCCTGGCACTGGCGGCAGCAGGGGTTCTGATTAACGGGATATCTACATTCTTTGCCATAAACAGATATCTGGACATGCACGAGGATAAATTATATTATTAGAAAATTATGGTCACAAAAAAAGAAGAAGAAAAGAAAACCGGTTTTGCCCTGGGGAGGGAGAACTACAAGCTGATGGCCATAGGCTTTGCAGTAATAATTGTAGGATTCATTCTTATGGCAGGAGGCAGGTCTGATGACCCAAAAGTCTTCTCTGATGAAATATTCAGTTTCAGGAGGGTAACGCTGGCTCCGCTTATTGTTCTGGCCGGATTTATTTTTGAGATCTATGCAATAATGAAAAGGCCGAGGGAGTAAAGTCTTTGTCCTTTCTAAATCAAAGAAGCGCAGATGAATTGGTTTGAGGCCCTTATTTTTGGCCTTGTACAGGGATTGACCGAGTTTTTGCCGGTCAGCAGTGACGGCCATCTAGAGATTGTCAAATATCTGTTTGGAGGGGTGGAGGAGAGCTTCCTTTTTTCTGTTGTCGTGCATGGCGCTACTGTGCTGAGTATACTTGCAGTGTTCTGGAAGGATATCGTAAAGCTTCTGACAGGTTTATTCAGGTTTAAAATGAATGAAGAGACAGTCTATGTTCTGAAGCTTATAGTATCAATGATACCGGTGGCAATTGTCGGGTTTTTCCTGAAAGAACAGGTTGAATCGCTGTTCGTGGCCGACATGGATATTACTGGTTCATTTCTGCTGGTCACAGCTCTGTTTCTGCTGGTTGGGCATTTCGTGCCCAAAAGGAACAAGCCGATATCATATGGTGGTGCATTTGTGATAGGGATTGCGCAGGCGCTGGCTACACTTCCCGGACTTTCCAGGTCAGGTTCGACAATTTCAACCGGCCTGATGCTTGGCAACAGCAAGGACGAGCTGGCGCGGTTCTCATTCCTGATGGTCATCGTTCCTATTTTAGGGGCCAATTTCGTTGAACTGGTCACCACGGAGACAGGTGCGGTCAGCGGGGTGATGTTTCCCCTGATAGTTGCCTTTGTTGCAGCGTTTGTTTCGGGTTATGCTGCCTGCCGCTGGATGATAAATATTGTCAGAAAGGGCAAGCTTGGCTGGTTCGCCCTGTATTGTTTAATTGTCGGGCTTTCATTAATACTATTTGCCTGAAAGTGCTGAAGAAGTGTTCTGACTTTGAAGATGGTGAGGTACTGCTGCTGCAGAAGCCGCTTTACTGGACCTCCTTTGACCTTGTGAACAAGGTGAAGCTGGCCATACGTCATAATTGCGGGTTGAAGAAACTGAAGGTCGGACATGCCGGGACACTTGATCCGCTGGCAACAGGGTTGATGATTGTTTGCACCGGAAAGGCTACGAAGAGAATCGAAGATTTCAGGGATCTCGACAAGGAATATGTTGCAGTGATAAGGTTCGGCCAGACTACACCTTCATTTGACCTTGAAAGCGAGGTGGACGGGGAGTACCCTTCGGGTCATATTACTGAGGAGCTCGTAAGGGAAAAACTGACGGGATTTCTTGGGGAGCAGGACCAGGAGCCACCTCTTTTTTCGGCGAAGTTCGTTGACGGGAAGAGGGCATATGAGTTGGCAAGGAAGAAAATCGAGCGGAAGCTTGACAGTGTAAAGGTTGTTTTCCGTGAGCTTGAGCTGGTTGGATACAGTGGGGTTGATGCCAGTGTAAGGATTGTCTGCAGCAAGGGGACCTATGTCCGGGCGTTTGCCCGTGATCTAGGGCGGGCTCTGGGCAGTGGCGCACATCTCCGGTCGCTTGTCCGAAGTTCAATAGGTGATTTTCGCCTTGAAAAGGCACTTTCGGTTGATGAGTTAAAATTTTTTCTTGAAAATTTGAAACATAGTGAAAATTCATTCGTATAAACATTCTTGTACTAACGTATTCTGATCATGAAACTATCTCAATTCAAGTACACACTACCCCAGGAATTGATTGCACT
>CAZOHL010000010.1:0-7592 GCA_964579645.1 uncultured Rikenella sp.
AGGTCACGCTGGATGCTGACATCCATGATCACAAGACGAAGTTCATCGAGAACCGTGACAAGTTCATTACCGGCCTCGCTGCAACCAATCCAGATAACTTCCTTTACATGTTCCGCAATGCCTTCGGGCAGAAGCAGCCTGAGGGTGCGAAGCCGCTCGGCGGGTGGGACAGCCAGCAGACCAAGCTTCGCGGTCACGCTACGGGTCACTACCTGAGCGCCATCGCGCAGGCTTATGCAAGCACCGGCTATGACGCATCGCTCCGGGCAAATTTCGCCGGGAAGATGGATTACATGGTGAATACGCTGTATGACCTCTCGCAGCTGTCGGGCCAACCCCGTACAGCCGGCGGAGAGTTTTCGGCCGATCCGACAGCTGTTCCGCCTGCGGCGGGAAAAACAGGCTACGACTCGGACCTGAGCGAGGGAGGTATCCGCACCGACTACCAGAACTGGGGCAAGGGTTTCATAAGCGCCTATCCGCCTGACCAGTTCATAATGCTGGAGAAGGGAGCCACCTATGGCGGCTCGAATGCGCAGATTTGGGCGCCGTACTACACCCTGCACAAGATAATGGCCGGCCTGATGGATGTCTACGAGGTCAGCGGCAACACGAAGGCGCTGGAGACAGCAAAAGGGATGGGCACATGGGTTTATGCACGTCTGAGCCAGCTGCCGCAGGAGACTCTGATAAGCATGTGGAACAGGTACATAGCCGGCGAATTCGGCGGGATGAACGAGGCGCTGGCGAGGCTTTCACGCATCACCGGAGATGCCGGCTACATGAAGGCTGCACAGCTGTTTGACAACATCAGGCTTTTCTACGGTGACGCCGGTCACTCGCACGGGCTGGCGAAGAACGTTGACATGTTCCGCGGGCTGCATGCAAACCAGCATATCCCGCAGATAATCGGGGCGATAGAGATTTACCGTGATACCGAGGCCCCGGATTATTATCACATCGCTGACAACTTCTGGGACATTGTCACCAATGACTACATGTACAGCATCGGTGGTGTCGCCGGAGCTCGCAATCCCAACAACGCCGAGTGCTTCACTGCACAGCCGGCATCGTTGTACGAGAACGGTTTCGCCGCAGGCGGACAGAATGAGACCTGCGCCACCTACAACATGCTCAAGCTCACCGGCAGCCTCTTCCTCTTCAATCAGAGTGCGGAGCTGATGGACTACTACGAGCGCGGGCTGTACAATCACATACTTGCCTCGGTGGCTGAACACAATGCCGGTAACACGTACCACGTGCCTCTGAGACCGGGCTCGGTGAAGCAGTTCGGGAACGAGGATATGGACGGGTTCTCATGCTGCAACGGGACGGCCCTGGAAAGCAGCACGAAGCTTCAGAACTCCGTTTACTTCAGGAGCGCTGACAACAAGGCACTGTATGTGAACCTGTATGTGCCCTCGACGCTGACATGGACCGAAAGGAATATTACTGTGAGACAGTCAACGGCTTACCCGAAGGAGGACAGGACGGTGCTGACATTCGGCGGCAAGGGTAAGTTTGACCTGAACGTACGCGTACCGCACTGGGCAACGAAGGGATTCTTCGTTAAGATCAACGGTAAAGATGTGAAGGTTGATGCGGTTCCCGGAAGTTATCTGACTCTGAGTCGTAAGTGGAAGAAGGGTGACACAGTTGAGCTGCGTATGCCGTTCAGTTTCTACCTCGAGCCTGTTATGGATCAGCAGAACATCGCGAGCCTGTTTTACGGGCCGGTGCTGCTGGCAGCTCAGGAGCCCGCACCGCGCACAGAGTGGCGCAAGGTGACGCTGGATGCTTCAGACATCAGCAAGTCGATAACCGGTGACCCTTCCACGCTGGAGTTCACGATTGACGGCGTGGTGTTCAAGCCTTTCTTTGACACCTACGGGAGGCACTCAGTGTACCTGGATGTTGTATTGAAGTAGGGATGCCGGGGCCCGGCGGGCGGCGCGCGATTTACACGGATTTGATGCTGAAAAAGTTTTGGTCAGGAGCTGGAGGAATCCCGTAGTGCGTGGTTCTGTCAGCGGCAGAATATAGTGTGAGCCCGGGATCTTGGTGATTCCGGGCTTTTCTTGTATTCAACACAAAAAAATAAATTACGCAGTAATGCGTTATGCTAAATTGCGTAATTTTGTACTGAGTAACAACCCACAGAAAAGAAATGAATAATCCATTCAGGTATGGAATAGCAGTTGATGAACCATATTTCATTGACAGGGAACAGGAGATCAAGGAGTTCTCCAGATGGCTAAAATCGGGTCAAAGCCTTGTTGTCTATTCTCCGCGCAGATACGGGAAAACCTCGCTTATAATCAAGATCCTAAAGAACTTGCGAAAGGAAGGATACAATACGGTTTATATTGATTTCTTTAAAGTGAGTTCAAGAAGGCGTTTTGCTGAGATGTACTATAATGAGATAATGCAGCATATGCCTTCATGGGAAAAAGCCTTGAAAAAGATCTCAGGGCTCACAAAAAAGATCAGGCCTGTGATTTCCCTTGATGGCCAGGGGTTACCGAGTGTCAGTGTGAATTTTGAAGGCGGCTCAGAAAATGATGATCTGACTGAGGTGTTTGATCTCCCACAAAAATTGGCAGACCGTAAATCATGGATCGTTGTCTTTGATGAATTCCAGGATATAACCAGGCTTGACGGGGAGCGTTTTGAAAAGGAACTCAGGGCATCAGTAATCCATCATACCAGTGTCAGTTATGTGTTCATGGGATCCAGAATGCATATGCTTCTCAATATGTTCACTCATAGAAACAGGGCATTCTATCAGTTCGGCAAGCTGTATGAACTTAAAAAGATACCAACAGACATACTTGCTGATTACCTTACTGAAGGATATACTAACTCAGGGATAAGAGTGAAGCCGGAAATACCCGATAAAATAATCAGCCTTTGCGAAGCTATTCCACACTATGTTCAGTACCTGGCTTCTGCAGCATGGGAGGAAGCCCAGGAAAACGATTCAGTTCTGGACTATGATGTCCTTGAGAAGGCAGTATCCAGGATCCTGACGAACCAGATTGATTACTTCATGAAGCAGTATGAAGAACTGACTGCACATCAACAGAAGGTCCTTCTGGCAATATGTAAAGAGAACAAGAATATCTACACCTCTGATTATGCGGGCAGATACCACTTAACACCGGCATCATCAACGCAGCGATCTGTTCAAAGGCTTCTGAGAACAGGAATTCTATCCAGGGATGCTGATGTTTATAATTTCAATGATCCCTTTTTCAGAATGTGGCTAAAAAGCTCAATGGCCTGATTAACTGCGTCTGATCAAGCGGCCGGCGCCAGAAGAGTCTATCATTAGCAAGATCTATGTGATCAGGGGATTAAAGGTTATGATAGACAGTGACTTGGCGGAGTTGTATGGTGTAGAAACCAGACGACTAAAGGAACAGGTAAAGAGAAACATAAGAAGATTCCCTGAAGACTTTATGTTTGTTATTAACCAGGAGGAACTTAAATGTTTGAGATCGCAAATTGCGACCTCAAACCGGGGTGGAACCAGATACCTGCCAATGGCATTTACTGAACAGGGAGTTGCTATGCTTTCAAGTGTTCTTAACAGTGATCGGGCAATCGCAGTCAACATTCAGATTATTAGAGCATTCTCAAGGATGAGGCAGATGATGTTATTCCAAATTGTTTGCTGGTGATACAGTCTGGCCATATAGTAATCGGCCAGCTGGAATCCCTGTGGTTCACCATCGAATAAATATGGTTTGTCGGAGTTTGAATTATCAGATCCGACGTTCCAGGAGAGGATCAGCATATTGATGGCATTTTTGTTATTTGTCATACCGGCATATGCAGGAGCCAGCCTGACCAGTGCGGTTCCTGATTCCCTGCCGGATTCAGGAACCAGTCCCGAAAGGTTGCCATATTTCTCGAAAGCGCCGACGGCGTACCAGGCAGGTTGTTTTCGTTCAGCCGGTGACATTTTTGCGAGTTCCGCCTGCAGCGAAGCAAGAAGACCGGCTGGAGCGCCGGCATCCTGATCCTTTGCCATGTCAGCCCTGAACTTTTGAATCTCAGTTTTGAATTCAGCAGCAGCCTCAGTATCCGCTTTAAGGAGCTCTTTGTATGTTTTCTCCATCTCGGCAAGTATTATTTCAGAATCGCTTTTCTGCCCGCTACCCTCCTGCTTATCCTCTCTGGCTGATTCTGCCTTTATTAACTGTTGGAGATATTCTTCCCGGGTCACAGGGACGAATAAAGGAGCTTTGTTTTTTGATATAACAGTTACCTCCTTATCCGTATTCCGGTAAACGGGGAAGCCATAAAAATCATCAGCCTTTTCCGGCCGGAGGAAGATATTTTCCGCCACAGGCGAACCCAGAACCCTGATCGGATCATTTATGTGAAAAGTAAGTACGGACCCGGATTTTGTTGTTTTTAAGCCGTCCTCCTGAACATAAGCTGAGAAGGTGAGCTGAGCATGGTTGTCACCGGCGTTAAAGCTGATTTCAAATCCTTTCGGCGGGTTCAGGCTGTCCCAGGAGATGATGGTCTGAAAGATTTGCTCCATCAGCGCAGTCTTATCGCCCCCGATATTTTTAAGAATCCTTCCCCGGGTGTATGGGAAAAATTCATCTTCGCCGAAGGCAACGATTTGGTCTGAATATGTATTCTGGGCTTTTACCGGAGCCAGCAGTCCTGATAAAACAATCAACAGCAGCGCCTTCTGAAGGAGAGAAGCTCTGCTTAAAATTTTACTCATGAGTCTCAAAATATCATATTCGTAAAAATGCTGATTTTTTATGATATCCGGACTTCGGCTTATCATGCCCTACAGCAGATTAAACAGGCCGGTATCCGGTTCCGGCCTCTGTGCAAGCATCGGGAACAATAGTATAACTTGCACAACGATCGGAGCACAATCACGTTATTACTCTATACACAGTAAGTACCCATGCGATATATTTTCTTCCTCGCAGCGTTGACTGCCTCCTCCCTGGTCCAGGCCCAGTGGCAACAAATTGCTCCCGGGCTGGAACACCGTGTTCTGTCAGTGACACTGCAGGAGTACAGCTACCCCATCGAGATCAATGCCATCAGGATTGATCCGCAGAAGTGGGACCTGGTTTTCAGGGGCATCAGCCAGGAGAGTGAGGGGCTATCCAGGACTCCGAAAGAGTGGTGCGAAGAATACGATCTCACTGCGGCCATCAATGCCGGCATGTACAACGAGGACTATAAGACACACACCGGGTATTTACGCGACGTGGATCATATTAACAGCAGATCGCGGAACAGCTATAAATCACTCCTGGCTTTCAATCCCAGGAAAGGCAGGCAGGTGCCACCGGTGAAGATTTTTGACCTGGATCAAGCCGGGGTGACAATTGACAGCGTGCTTAAGGACTACGGAACCGTCATCCAGAACCTGCGCCTGATCAAGCGGCCGGGCATCAACGTCTGGGCTCAGAATGAAAACAGGTGGAGCGAGGCCGCACTCGCAGAGGACAAACTGGGACGGATATATTTCCTGTACTCTGCGGCATCAGTATCCATGCACGATTTCAATAAAATACTGCTCTCCTCCGACATGGGCATTGTAGCTGCCCAGCATCTTGAGGGCAATGCCCCGGCGCAGCTGTACCTTAAAAACGGGCAGACGGAGATGCTCCTTTCAGAGGACACGGGCCTGGAGATACAGCTGCCGAATGTTATCGGCATTCGTCCTGTAACCTCAACCAGGCATTAACGTATGCAACAGGCGCTGGCGGTCTGCCAGGCAGACTGAATTGATTTCAGACACCAGGGGTCCGGTATAAACAGGCGTAGAATCAGTTCAATTGGTTTCAAAATTGTCTGATATTAACTATTCTACAGTAATTACAACATTCCCCTTCTTATGCTGCTTTTCAACATAGGCATGGGCTTCGGCAATCTGAGCTAGGCTATAGTGTCTGTCTATCACCGGTTTGATTTTCCCGGACTCCGCAAGCTCCTTCAGGAATGCCAGATCCCCATCGCGGCTTCTGGCAGTACCTTTTTTCACAGAAACATATTTCCCCTCCGGCTTAAGTATTTTTCTGCAGGCTGACAAAGAAGTCTTTCCTACGGCGTCAAAAACGAGATCATATGACTCACCAGGTTTGTTGAATGCTTCTTTTGTATAATCAATGACCTTATCGGCTTTAAGGGATTTTACCATTTCAACGTTCGCGGTACTGCATACAGCAGTTACATCCGCTCCATAATACTTTGCAAGCTGAACGGCATAACTTCCCACACTGCCGGAAGCTCCGTAAATCAGAACTTTTTGTCCACTCCGGATACTTCCTTTATCTCTGAGAAAGTATAAAGCAGTAAGGCTTCCGACAGGAACAGCGGCAGCTTCTTCAAAGGTCATATTGACAGGTTTCAGGGCTATGCTACTGCTTTCCGGCATACATTTAAATTCAGCATAGGCGCCAAATGCAAATCCGGTTGTGGCGAACACAAGGTCTCCTTTCCTGAACAGTTTTACATTCCTGCCTGTATCCGTAACCTCCCCTGCCAATTCAAAGCCAAGAATTTTAATCTTATTGGGTCTGAACAGTCCGTTGAAGAGCCGCGCAAGAAATGGTTCAGCTTTTCGCAGTCTCCAGTCTGCCGCCGTAACCGTTGTGGCATTGATTTTTATTAAAACCTCACCCTCGCCGGGGACAGGTTTTTCAACTTCAGTGAGTTTCAAGACATCCGGTGGTCCGTATTTTTCATAAACAACAGCTCTCATTTTCTCCATCACATTTCATTTTTCACGGGTAACCTGAATCCAAAGAATAATGCATAGACAGTTATCGAAAGCTCCCATGCGATCTCGGCGGCCGTAAGGGCAAACAGCCCGCCACTCATGGGTTTCAGAACATCAAACAGCACAAGCACGCCGCCGGCAAATGCGAGAGGCCCGCCAATAAGTCCGAGAAGAGCCATGCGTCGCGGTACGAGGCCTGACCGGTACATCAGGTACCCGAGCAGAATACCGTTACCGAATCCGGAACAGAATTGCGGCCCAAGCAGAAAGGTCCGGTCATGAAATGCAAGAAGGCCCTGACCTGTCATTGTGAGGGAAGCGATGTCACCACCGGGCTGGAAGCCGGCTCTTAATGACACGACAGCCATCAGGCTGACGACGCCCGATAGAATCATTACCGACTCCACGGTGCGGGATGCGATGTAACCCAGCGAAGCGGATTCACTGACTTTCTTTACAAGAGGAAAGATGACAACTGCGGTCGCAATGTTGCAGATGGCAAGCAGTATCTCGAAAAGGGCACCCATCGATGCACGCCTGTCGAATCCCCCGTCCAGGATGTAGCCGGGGTCGTGAAGAACAGGATCGTAAAAGAACAGTGCCGGAATCGAGAAGATGAATGTGCCAGCAAAGAAAAGACCGAAGACCAGGGAAGTTTTTCTAAGTGTGTTCATCTGTATATTCCTGATTTGTATAACTCAAGATCACATTGGTCAAATAAAAACAGTAAGAACATCCTGTTTCAGGAAATACCGGAAGATGTGCCGGAATACAATTACAATAACAAATGAAGAAATGATTTGTTTTTGATGGTCCGGGTCAT
>CAZOHL010000010.1:7692-34810 GCA_964579645.1 uncultured Rikenella sp.
AAACAATCAGAACCTGTCAGCATGGGTTAATCTGAAATCACTATTTTTATATCCCGATATTATGTCTGAGCCTACTTCCATAAAAAGCATTTAAACCCCTTCACCTGTATAATATGAAACGATATCTGTTGCTTCTGACCGGACTTCTGTTGTCCGTTTTGTTAAATTGTCAGGATAACAAATGGCTGAACGATAAACCGGGCGCCTGGAGATTAGAAAATTATCTCCCTGAGAAATCATGGAGTCTCCGGGACGGTACTCTGAGCGCTGCAGATAACATAGCTTTCAAAAAGAACATGTCTGCCCTGGCAGAATGGTTCAGGCAGAATCACCCGATGCTGAAGGCCCCTGTAGGTTATGATATGCGTGCCATTGCCAACTGGTTCTGGGGTGACTGGAAGACCCGCTCCGAGGCTGAATACGGTATACCCGCAACCCTTGACTTCCTGTTTGAATTATTTGACTCCGAGGGTGGAAAATGGACAGTGGAACCGCCCCGGTACGGAATAAATGTCAATGACATTGCAGGAGGGCACCAGGGAGTGTATTTCAATCCTGAATCAGTTGTTGAGGATGGCACCAGATACGACCTTGCCAGGTCGGGTGATGTCAGCAAAGCGCTTCAAAGGTTGCAGCAGTACTTCCCGGTAGCCACCTTGAGGGATAGCCCATGCCCGGGAGTCGACATATATGAAGCAAACTCCGGTTCACCGGAACAGATAGTTGTATACAATCATGACAGGCCTCCCTACTGGCTGCCTGTCACTGTTCAGGAGCTGGCAGATGCGAGTCTCGCTTATTACTCACTCTTTCAAAAAGTTGAGATAGACCGCATGATCCTTGATCAGCTGAAAACAGAGATTGCCGAACTCTCCCCCGAGGAGCTTGCTGCTCCCGCATATTTTGGTCATAATTCACATTTTGTACTTCAGGCAAACGGCAACGGCCAGGGGCTGCGGATTATGAAGTTCAACCCCGCATACTGGGACAGATCGCTCCCGATTTCAGCCATTCAGTTCATGAGTTTCTTCAACCCGGGGCTCGGCAATGAGGAAATGGCGGAATACAGGCAACGGCAGGGGCATCCGCATTACCCACAGTTGTTTGCAGACAAAATCAGGTGGGATGAAATTGCAAAACTTTTAAACAGGTAATCCCGGAAACCGGGCCGTTACAGATCAGGCCTGAATCAGTTTATTCACAGAGTGCTTTCAGGCTTTCCAGTGCCCGGGGCCATGCTTCCTCTATATACTGCCTGAACTCAGCCGGCACGTCGGTATCCACGCACAGCAGGGTCTTGCTTCCAACAGGTTTAAGGGTGTAGTTTTCAAGCGCCCCGCGCCATACATCTCCATTCCTGCTTGTAACTTCTTTCCCGTCAACCACTTCGCGGAGGCTCTCAATACTCACGAATTTCCCCGGGATGTTTTCCCTGATCCTGCACAGCATACCACCCGACTTGCCGTCAGGGCCCGTTCCCAGGAAAAGAATCCTTTCTCCCTTGTCCCATGAGCCTGTAAAGCGCGATTCGGGATTGAACGGCTTTGTCCATTTACTGTATGACTCACTCCCAAGCATGATCCTGTAAATATTCTCCGGGGTATTCTCAATTGTGGTCTCAAAATGGAGCATCTCCCGTTTGCCATACCCTTCCACGTACTTCCTGAAGTTATCGAGAATTGCCTGCCATCCGTTTCTCTGAAGCTCTGCGCTGTTGACTTCCTCGGTTTCAAAAGACTCCATAACCAGGGTTCTGCCTGCGGTCTCACTGAAAAGGATGTCGACGTTCCTGCCGTCATCAAGGGTGTATGCAATTGACTTACCGGGTGTTATTTCCGTGAATCTTCCGGTAAAGTCAAATCCCTCTGAGCCGTCCCTGGCTTCCATACGTGAGAGGAATGCCCCTCCGGGGCGAAGGTCACTTTCGGCGTAGCTCGTCTGCCAGTCATCCGATGCGTGGTTCCAATGTATGATGTGCAATGGTTCCGTAAAAAGGTCCCAGACCTTTTCAATCGGGGCGATTATTGTTGCAGACACGGTAACAACCAGTCTTTCTCCCTTCGGTGCCATGATATTACGGTTTTAAGTTACCTGATGAAATAAAAACAATGCCGGGGCGTAATTGTTTGTCAAAAGGTGGGTTATCAGACTGTTTTTAAGTGTGCCGGGAAATATTCGCCGGTAATGACCTGCAAAAAGTATTTCTTTGTTAAAAATTTGTATCAGATGGAAAACCGGAAGCTTGAAATTGAAACAGCAATCGGGATACTGAAAGCTCCCCACGAAGTTTTTGAGGCAATCGTTGATCCGGCAAAGATGTCGAACTACTTCATTTCCCGGGGCAGCGGCAGGCTGGAAGAGGGGAAGGTGATAATGTGGCGTTTCCCCGAGTTTGATTTTGAGTTCCCGGTACGGGTGGACAGGATTGAGAAAGACAGTTTTGTCTCATTCTGGTGGGAATCTGACGGGATTGACATGCTGGTGGAGATGACACTGACCCCCCGCGGTACCGGGTCGACTGTAGTGCGGATCACCGAAAAGAGCCGGGAGCTTGATGAAGCAGGTCTGAAATGGCTCCAGGGCAACACTCAGGGGTGGGCAAACTTCCTTGCATGCCTGAAGGCTTACCTGGAATACGGAATAAACCTCCGGAAAGGAGCATTTGACTTCATGGCAGATAAATGACGAAAATGGCACTATACGGTCTGCTGCTTGTTTTTGCGGTAATTATCTTACTACTGTTGATTGTAAGTCCCGGGAAATCCCGTTCATGTCCTGTCTCTGATACCGGTAAAAGCATATGTGAGAAATCATTCTTACGGATAGGCGGAGTCAGGCAGGGGATGTTCATCAGGGGAGCCGACACCTGTAATCCGGTACTCCTGTTTGTCCACGGGGGTCCCTCCTTCTCAGAGTATTTCCTTGTGGAAAAATATCCCACCGGGCTTGAGGATTACTTCACAGTCTGTTACTGGGATCAGCGTGGAGGGGGTCTCTCAATCTCCCCGGAGGTGACACGTGAGAGCCTGAACCTCACGCAGCTTGCTGCTGACATGATTGAGGTGACAAACTATCTCCGCAACCGGTTCGGCAAAGAGAAGATATACATTGTTGCTCATTCAGGAGGCACAGCCTTCGCCATAAAAGCTGTCGCCGAAAATCCCCACCTGTTCAGTGCATATATCGGGATGGCCCAGGTAACAAAACAGGCTGAGTCTGAAAAAAGAGCCTGGAAGTATATGGCCGACCGGTATAATTCACAGGGCAGAAGGAAAATGGTTGCACGATTAGAGGAGTACCCGGTTGCCAGGGATGACTCATTCATCCTGCCATTTTTCAATTCAGTAGTGAGAGATAAGGCGATGCATGAACTGGGGATAGGCACAATGAGAAACATGAAATCGATAATGACCGGCGTTTTTTACCCGGTCTGGCTGTGCAGGGCATATACAGTCCGGGAAAAATTCAACATCTGGCGATCGAAGTTTTCATTTGTGAATAAGTCCGGGCTGAGGGCGGAGGTGCTGGCGCTGGATATGTCAGAGGAAGTTCCCTCACTGGAGGTGCCTGCATATTTCCTCAGCGGCAGACATGACCTGACTGTAAACCATGACCTGTCAGAGGAGTATTTCAACAATCTGGAATGCCCGCTGAAGAAGTTTTACACATTTGAGAATTCTGCCCACAGCCCGATGTTCGAGGAACCGGAGAAATTCCTGGAGATAATTGTAACAGATGTCCCGGGCATGGAAACCGGAATTTCAGGCAAGTAACGGCGTCAGCCTCTGGCCTTCTTCCAGGCATTTTGAATGAACCGGGATAGCTTCTGCAAATGGCACCGGAGCAGCCACTGTCAGTATTTCACCTGACTAAACCGGGTTGCAGGTTCTTAACCGCACTGAACCAGTCGGGCACCCTCATGCCGGGACATCAGGCATTAAGCCATTTTCTGAAATCCGTGGCGCGGTCAATGCTGACGACAGTTTCAAGCTCATCATCGGCCTTTGGCTTGAGCTCCAGCTTGATGCGGCCGCGGGACCATGCCGTCATGGCTGCAATTGAACCGATATTCACAAGGTATTTCCTGTTTATGCGGAAGAAGACGGACGGGTCAAGGATGGTTTCCAGTGCGTCAAGGCTGAACTCCACCGCGTAGGAATTGCCCTGGAATGTTTTCAGCCAGACCCCCTTGCCCAGTACTGTGAACCATGCAGTATCGGCAACCTCTATCTTTCTGATCTTCTCTCCTGTCTGCACCAGGAAGCGCTTCCTGTAACCGGGATCCCTGCCCTGTAAATTTGCCAGGAGTGCTTCAAAGTCGATAGTAAAAGCTCCCTTTAAAGACTGGTATTTCCTGAGGCTTTCGGCCAGATCGCTTTTACGGATGGGTTTCAGAAGATAGGCAATACTGTTAAGCCGGAAGGCTCTGACAGCATACTGGTCATAAGCCGTGGTGAAAATCACCGGGGTATTTACAGTCACCTGCTCGAAGATGCTGAAACTGATGCCGTCAGAAAGCTGAATGTCAAGGAAGATAAGATCGGCACGGTTCTGCATTAACCACCTGACAGAATCCTTTATGGAACCAAGTTTCGCGGTCACGGTGACCGAAGGGTCTGTATCGAGGAGCATCCGCTCCAGCTTCTCAGCCGCGAGGCTTTCGTCCTCAATTATCAGAGCTTTCATCGCTTTCGGGATTAATCAACGGCAGATATGCAATATAATGATCATTCTCAACTTCAAACTGCGGCAGCCGGTCAGATATCAGCGAATAGCGCCTGGTGAGGTTCTTAAGCCCCAGTCCCGTGGACCGTGTTGCCGATATCCTGGGCTGCAGACGGTTTGAGACAACAAGCACCTTTTCCCGTGCTGTGAAATCTATATGAAGCGGCCTCGAATTGTTGACGATGTTATGCTTGATTGCATTCTCAAGCACCACCTGCAGGGAAAGCGGAGGAAGCAACAGTCCCAGCATGTTCCCGGGGACGCTGACCGACCATGTCAGATCCTCTCCATACCTCATCTGCTGCAGAGAAAGGTAGGAGCGCATGAAATCAAGCTCTTTTCCCAGCGTTGATGTGTGTTGTTCGACTGTCTCCAGTACATACCTGTATATCTGCGAGAACTCGTCAATGAATTCCTGCGCTTTGGTGACGTCTTTTTCAATCAGTCCCGAAAGCACATTGAGGCTGTTGAACATGAAGTGAGGATTTATCTGGCTTTTGAGCATCTCAAAGCGTATCTGAGACAGCTCCCGCTCAAGGGCCTCGGCCTTTCTGGCTGCTTCGGCGCTGCTCCTGAAAAATATCCACGCTTCAAAGACCCCCATCATTATGATGTTCACCACCGAATAGATGAGTGCATTATAAAGCAGGACAAGGCTGAGCTCCTCGGAGTAGGGAGTGATTCTGTCAGCTGTCAGGGTCATCAGCACCGATACTGTCACAGCCAGGGCCAGTGAGACAGGAAACTGGATTGCAATTCTTGCTGCCACATGGCTGTTCCATGGAAGTTTATTATTAAGCCACCTTATTATCAACAGGTCAGGAACTGCTATAAGGGCTGCAGCAGGTATTGTCAAAATCACTCCCCTGAGAAGTCTCAGAAGGAAATGGGAAAAACTCTGCAGCGGGTAAAAGCCGCTGAAATCGTTATATAGGATGACTATCAGCTGGCCGGCCAGCGAAATGCCTGCCAGGAATGCAATGAATCTTGGCAGGGGAATAAGTGCGTTGAACCGTTTCAGGAATGATTGTGCCATTGGGACTTATTTATGTGTGCCTGGGGATTGCCGGTCCTGATATAACAAATTTATATTGTTGATCCGGAAATACAGGCACTTTGGTTCACATTATCTTACTGTATCATGATACATTTTCGCTTTGCGCAGGCTGATGCTTCAGAATCTCTTAAGCAAACCTGCCCTGAGTGAGAAGTAATTTCTGTCAGGTATCGGGGCTGTGGTCATTTGGCCTTCCCTTTCAGGCAGTGCATTGTACTTTACTTCAGAGATCAGGGACCATTTTTCGGACAGGGGTATGTCAATGCCACATCCTACCTGCCATCCGCTTCCGTGGGTTGTGTCGAAGAGCAGTTCGCCTGACGGATCTTCTATCTCAATATGTTTGTACTGATATCCTCCCCTGATAAATACGGAGCTGTTTGAGAACTCAAGCGGGCGCTTGTATTGAAGTCCGATAACGTATCCGGTCTCCTCGAAGTCACAGCTGTGACCTGCGGGGGCGTAATCATTCCGGAAGGCGTTATAACCCCATCCGCCGTAGATACCGAGGTGTTTCGCAAAGCGATAGTGCAGGAGGGCTTCAGCGCCTCCGCCGGCGTTAGTAATGGTTTCACCCGGTGCACTGGCTGACAGGGAGAGTCCTCCGTTAAGTTCAAAGCCACCTCTTTTTTCTGAGCTCTGTGCCGTAAGGCTGAGTGTAACTGTAGCAATAAGAGCTGCTGCGACAAGTACTTTTGTTTTCATTTTCAATTGATTTTAAGGTTTTTTATTCTGTTTGTCGAAGCAAAAGTAGGGTCAGCCCTCCGGCGGTTAAAAAAAATGGTGCCGGGGGTGCTGAAAAGGATGCTGAAAGTGCTCTGAAGGGTGCTGAATGTGATTTGACAGTATGCGTGCCCTGATCCGTCCAGGCAAAGTGAAAACAGGCAATAAGAAAAAGTTGACGTCTTCCCGGAAATTGACTTACTTTGATAGAAAGACTTAATAACTAAGTGTATGAGACCAATTAAAATCAGTCTTATTCTTACCGTTATAGTTTCATTAATGGCCGGAAGCAGTTGTGATATTTTTTCTGATGCAGATACCGATAAAAAATGTGAAGAGAGTAAATGGGATCCCTGGGACACCAAGATTCACATCATGTATGGTTTGAGATACGGAAATGTCGGACCTACGACAGGTCACAATCTGTTGGAAGCTCTGGATCTGAGATTCATCGGAACAATAAGAAATATTAGCTGTCTGGGAGAGGAAGAAGGTTATTTTGACATCGATCACACCATTTACCCGTCATTTCTTTTTCCGACAATACATGAAACAGTAACATATAATGTCCATCTCAGTCCATATGATTTTCCATTCCAGATAACGAACTTCGATGAATATTTTACAATTTCATTCATAATGGAAGCGACATTTTCAGATGGCCTGGTTTTGAGGTCTGCAGAGGTTACCGCAACAACTGCCAATGCACAGTGGTTATGGACCAGCAGTTACAAATATACATATTGGATGGAACCAGCTTACCCTACATGGACAGTTGTGACCAGGTAGGCTGATGTTGAAAAATGACCTGATCAGTCCTCCGATAACTTCAAAGTCACATCTTTTTTCTGCGTTCTGTACAGTAAGACTGAGTGGAGGTGTAGGCATAAGGGCTGCTGCGACAAGTGCTTTTCGGTGTTCTGAAAGCGTCACAGGGCAAGTATGATTGATAGTAAACGCCTGGTGCAAAATTGTCGATAATACCTAACTTCGGGATAGTAATCACAGATGAAGCCATGAAAGGAAAACTCATTGTTGTATTGTTTCTTGCCCTTGCTGTGACCGGGGTCACCGGGCAGCAGGTGCCTGACACGGTGTATGCCCCGCCGGTTGAGAACCCGGCATATGCCAGGGGGCAGGGCCCGCTGGTATACATTGACGAGGGTCATAATAACTTTCACACCCGTGGCGACCGCTATCTGCCTTTCGCCAGGCTGCTGGAACGTGACGGGTATGTCACTGCAGGTTATACCGGAGAATTTGAGGCAGACAGGCTGAAGAAGTGCCGGATACTTGTTATATCAAATGCACTTAATGAGGCCAATGTTCAGAACTGGTACAAGCCGGTTTATTCCGCCTTCACCCCCGGAGAGGTTGAGACAGTCAGAAAGTGGGTTGAGGGAGGCGGATCATTGTTCCTGATAGCTGATCACATGCCTATGGGGGGCGCTGCGGCAGATATGGCAGCCGCCTTCGGGTTCGGTTTCACAGACGGGTTCGCTGCTGACACATCGCAGCCCGGACCGGCGCTTTTCAGGAGAGCAGACGGCACCCTGCAGGATAATGTCCTGACCAACGGCCAGACCGCGGCAGACAAGGTTGACAGTATTTTTTCCTTTACCGGTCAGGCGTTCACCGTTCCTGAAAATGCAGGAAAGACGCTTTCCTTCAACGAAAAGTACCTCCTTCTCCTCTCTGATACGGCATGGGTATTCAATGAGAAGACGGTCTACAAGCCAATCAAGGGGTGGGCGCAACTGGCTTACAGGGAATATGGCAGAGGCAGGGTGGTGGTCTCAGGCGAGGCTGCCATGTTCACGGCACAGCTTGCCGGCCCGCAGAAGTATCCGGCCGGCATGAACGCGCCCTACGCCCGCCACAATTACAGGTTGCTCCTCAACATCATACACTGGCTTGAGAGGAAGAAGAGCTGAATGTTCGATGAGGGAATTGCCAGCCTCCGGGCTCCGGTGATGAATTGCATGACCTCACCCTTTAGCTCCGGACTCCGCGGATGAATTCTCGCCACTTTGCTCCGGACCCCTGTGATGAATTGCATGACCTCACCCCTTAGCTCCGGGCTCCGCGGATGAATTCTCGCCACTTTGCTCCGGACCCCTGTGATGAATTGCATGACCTCACCCTTTAGCTCCGGGTTCCGCGGATGAATTGGCTCCGTGATCCCGCGGCGCTGACCTGCGGGCCTTTGCGACCCTGACAGAAACAATCACAAGGGTAACCAGGCTGGCGAGTATCCATATGGTCAGGATAAGTATTGCCAGCAGGCTGAAGCTGAAATCAATGTCAAACTGAAACTGCTGTTGGGTGAATTTCCACCCCTGATCCTCCTTTACCATGACACCTGTGAGGCGCAACGGCAAAACCAGCAGTCTTGAAATATCAAATTCCACATAGCCTCTTGTTGCGAACCATGCCACCTCCCCTGCCGATGAGATGCTTGCGCTGTCGATCATGAACCTGCAATCGCCCCACGACTCCCAGTCAGACCTGACAAGGTAAACAGCATCGTCATAACTTCTGAATACTTCACGGGGACCGGTGCCCAGGATTAGCAGATTATCCCTTGAATAGAGAGACTCCATGAAGGCGTTGACCTGGCTGGTATCCCTGTCTGTGTATCCTTTCTGGAATCTGTACAGCTGACCGATAATCTCCTTCCGGGTACTGTCGGGAGCATCTCCTCTGGAAAATGCAGCAGCGGCCGGAGCCAGGATTTCTTCCCCGGCAGCCCTCCTGAATGTTTTAGCGACAAGGAAAAGAATTAAAATCAGCAGGACTATTCTCAGCAGAATCTTAAGTATATCTTTCATAACTTCAATGAATTAAGACACGAACATATTTCCGCTACGGTCATTTTCCCAGTTCAGCCAGCTCTGATCCATAATCATACTGCAGGTCCTCGTGCAGTGTGGAGACCTTCTTTATAATGGTGTCAATCTGCCGGTTGTAGAGATTCATCAGTGAGGCATTCCGGTCAATCGGCGGGGAGAGGCTTTTCAGCCTGGTGCAGAAATGCAACAGGAGTTCGACTTCCGTTTGTTTCTTCTGTGAATACCTGATGTACTTCCTGGTGTTTTTCAGGATCTTCCTGATGCTTTTCCGGATGTAGAAATAGCTCGTCCTGTTGATCTGAGCGAACTCCTCATCCAGTTCCTTCTTCACACTCTGTACATATGCCAGCTCGCTACCTGCTTCGAACAGCAGGTAAGTCAGGAGTTCCTTGTTCTCCTTTTTGAATCGCGCCAGCCGAAGGCACAGATCACGCACCTCCTTTGGTGTGCGGTAAGTCAGTTCCTGGCTTAGCTCTTTCAGGGTGACGGATTTCATTTACACGACAGCTGATACTGTCAGGCAAAGGTAAGATAATATCTACTCAGCTTCCTCCTCCCTTTCGTAACCGTGAAACAGGGCATGTCAGGTACAGTGTCAGTTTTGCAGTATTATTCAGCCAGTTGGGTAAAAGAAGGAGAGAGCAGTTGCGCAGGCGATTCGCAACATTTTGAATAACTTCGTTGTTCCTTTTAAAAACAGAGTGATGACAGGAAAACTTTCAAATATGCTGAACGGAGGGCTGAAAGCCCCGGGCGGAGAAGGATCGTTCCCGGTGATGCCTGTGTTGTTCGTCGGTCACGGGAGCCCGATGAACGCGATCGAAGAGAACGAATTCGCTGCCGGCTGGCGGGAGATGGGAAAGAAGCTGCCACGTCCCTCTGCGATACTATGCGTCTCGGCACACTGGCAGTCGAAGGGCACAAAGGTTACTGCAATGGAAAAGCCGGAGACCATACACGATTTCGGAGGCTTTCCACGTGAGTTGTACGAGGTGCAGTACCCGGCACCAGGCAGCCCGGAACTGGCGCGTACCACCTCAGCGACGGTGCATGACAGGGTTGTTGAGCTTGACAGAACCTGGGGTCTTGACCACGGCGCCTGGAGCGTGATCAGGCGGATGTATCCCGATGCGGATGTGCCGGTTGTGGAGCTGAGCCTCGATTACCAGTTATCGCCACAGCAGCACTATGACCTTGCACGGGAGCTCGCCCCCCTCCGCAGGAAAGGTGTTCTTATAATCGGCAGCGGAAACATGGTGCATAACCTCGGACTGGTGTCATGGGAGCACATCAATACGCCGGGCTATGCCTATGACTGGGCCCTCGAGGCTGATGCAGCAATGAAGAAAAGTATCCTTGGGGGTGATCACGCACCCTTGATCGGCTTTGGTTCACAGGGCAGAGCTTTCAGACTCGCCATTCCCACTCCGGAACACTTCGTACCGTTACTATATTCGCTGGCACTGAGAGAGCACGACGAGCCGTTGGAGCTGTTCAACGACAAGCCTGTCGCGGGTTCGCTGACAATGACCTCGGTAAAGATCGGGTGACAACCTGTTCGCCGTAAGGCAATTACCGGGCAGCAACCTGGCTGACCCGGGAAAAGGTTCGGGTGACAACCTGTTCGCCGTAAGGCAAATAAGTTTTCAACCTCCGGCTGTGAATATTTTTTGTCACAGACGAATCCGCCCTGCAATTAAAATTTACTTAATATTGGAAGCTGATCCTGATCACTTTCGGAATTATTCAGGGGGAGGCCTAAATGACTGATTTATACTACACCGGGTTTGACAATGAGAGATATCTCACTGAGCAGACCGCATCAATCCTTGAGAGGGTGGAACGATTCAACAACAAGCTGTATCTCGAGTTCGGGGGCAAGCTTCTGTATGATTACCATGCCTCGAGGGTTCTTCCGGGTTTCGACCCGAACGTCAAGATGCGGTTGCTTCAGATGCTGAAGGACAAGACCGACGTGATCCTCTGCATCCATGCCGGTGATATAGAGAGGAAAAAGGTACGGGCCGATTTCGGGATAACATATGATGTTGATGCGCTTAAGACCATCGATGACTTCAGGGAGTGGGGCATCGAAGTGACGGCTGTAGTGATCACCCGCTACACAGGGCAGCAACCGGCGAAGGTTTTCAGGAACAAGCTGGAACACAGGGGCGTAAAAGTTTATACCCACTCGCCAACGAAGGGTTATCCGACCGATGTTGACCTGATAGTCAGCGATGAGGGTTACGGCGCCAACGAGTATATTAAAACCACCCATCCTATAGTTGTGGTGACAGGGCCCGGGCCGGGAAGCGGTAAGCTGGCCACCTGTTTGTGCAATCTTTACCACGAGTACCGCCGGGGAATCAAGGCGGGCTATGCCAAGTTCGAGACCTTCCCGATATGGGATCTGCCCATTGATCACAAGGTAAACATCGCTTACGAGGCAGCCACGCTCGACCTGAAGGACGAGGTGCTGGTTGACAGCTACCATCTGAAACGGTATGGCACCAACGTTGTCAATTACAACAGGGATATCGAAGCTTTTCATCTGCTTAAGAGGATCCTTGAGAAGATCACCGGGGGTGAGTCGATGTACCAGTCGCCCACCGACATGGGTGTCAACCGTGCCAGTGCAGGGATAATCAATGACGTCCTGATCCAGGAGGCAGCCCACCAGGAGATCATCCGCAGGTATTTCAGGTGTGCAGTGGAGTATGCCATCGGGCTGGCCGACAAGGAAGTGCTTGACCATGCCGGCAAGATCATGGGTAAGGTAAAGGCGAAACCGGAGGACCGCAGGGTTGTGCTGCCGGCGAGACAGGCTGCTGCCGCGGCGGAGAAGGGCGGGAAGGGCAATGCAGGTATTTTTTGCGGTGCTGCCATAGAGCTGAGCAATGGCACCATCATTACAGGGAAAAACTCACCGCTGATGCATGCCGCATCGAGCCTGATACTTAATGCAACGAAGCATATGGCGGGTTTGCCTGACAGTCTCCTGCTGCTGCCGAAGACGCTCATCGACTCAGTCACCTACCTGAAGAAGGATATTCTCAACGGCAAGGAGGTGAGTCTCGATGTGGAGGAGACACTGATACTGCTTGGGATAAGTGCATTGTTCAATCCCGCCGCACAGGCGGCGCTTGAGCAGCTGACGCTGCTGCGTGGGTGCGAGGTTCATCTCACGCATATACCCACCCCGGGCGACGAGGCCGGGCTGCGCAAGCTAAGTGTCAATGTGACGTGTGATCCGGAGTACTCGAGCAAGAGCCTGTTTGTCGGTTAATCAGACAATAGGCAGTAGGCAATAGTGTTGACAATGATAGCTCGCAGAGCTTACAGCATTGTAGCCGGAAATCATGATTAACATAGATTGCCCGTAGGGGATTCAGAATTGTAGATGTGCGATTTGCGAATTACTGCCGACTGGTACTGCGGACTGCAGATTTATTTGTCCCTCTTCGGCACTCCAACATAATACAGGTCAAACCCACCCTTCCCGCCGGGACGGTTGGATGAGAAAATCATCAGGTCATTTACATACCACTCCCCTCCCGGCACAACCACCGGACGGTATTCGTCATATTCAGTGTTTATGAGGTCACCCATATTGACGGGTGCTGACCATTCCTGGCCGTTATAAACCGAGTAGTACAGGTCGAATCCGCCAAACCCGCCCTCGCGGTCAGAGGTAAATACCATCACGTTTCCGCTTATATACGGACACTTGTCGTCAGCATCGCTGCTGAGCGCCAATGAACGGTTGACGTTTATTGAGGCAGATTCGGTGATCAGCTTTCCCTCTTCTCCGGTGGCGCTGTATATATCATAAGAGCCGTCGCGGTCAGACATGAAATAAGCCGTTTCCCTGCCTGCAATGACGCCATTGTGGAGGGAAAGGTAGCCTTCGTTAAACCCGGTGTTCAGCGGGGTCAGGACGAACGGGTCGCCCGAGGGTTCAAATCCTTGCTGGCCGAATTCATACCTGCAGCAGAAAATGTCAAGATTCCCCTCCGGATCACTGCTGTAGAAGAAACGCGTGTCATTGTCCGCTTTCCAGTAGTACCATACAGGGTAGGGATAATCATATGTGAAATACGGACCAAGCTCATTGTTATCGGTGTTGACGGCTTCCAAAAGGCCTGACTCCTGAAAATGGGTTGTGATTTCAAATTCTCCTTTGATCAGATCAAAAACGATATGTCCGTTGTAGAATATGAAGTCAAAATTATTTCCCAGGGAATTCCTGTTTGTTGAGAAGATCAGGCTGAAGGTCATTTCGGTCCAATCGACCTGCAGGTTGGAGTTGTAATCGTCTCTAACGGAGTTCACAGTGGAAAGATTCACTGGCACCGGAGGAATAATGCCCTTGTCGAAATTAAGCCTGTGGCCCGCACATGAGTTGAGCAGAAGAGGGATGATTAACAGGTACGCTGATCTTTTCATAGCGTTGGGGTTTTTAGGTTCATGACAAATCCGACACTGACACTTGTATAGTTCATTAACATGTTGAACGGGCCGTCAGGACCAGTCGCGTCACTGAATGAGGGCTCGGTGCTGGTGACACTGCCATTGAGTGAAACACCATAGCGCTCATTCAGCCAGTAATTGATCTTCAGGCCGGCGTTTGCCACCGGGCTTCCCCCGGGAGTTCTGTCAACAGTATTGATTACTCCCAGTTCCGAGTTGGTCACACGGAGATTTGGGTGCACACTCAGTGCGTATCCGAGGTGAAACAGAAACATGATTTCAGTGTGCTCCATCTGCGGAAGTTTCAATGTGAAGCCTGCCAGGAACCTTAGTACCTGGTAATTTCCCGCTGACACCTCATTGATGCCGTAGCCGCCAAGGGTACGGTCATATTCGGCCCTGTAGGCCTTCTCATTGAAGAATAAACTGGAATAGCCGATGCCGGAGGAGAATCCGAAGAATTTTCCATAATAAAGATATTCAGCCTCGATTATTGGCCCGGGAGAGGCGAAGCCGGCTTCATAGCTGAATGCATGCCTGGCAAACTCATTATAGGGTATTGACACACCTGCATTTGCGCCAAAGACTGATTTCCTGATTTTTTCCTGTGCATGGCCGGTGGCTGTCACAAGGATCAGAAGCGCCATAACGGCATAGTATCTTTTCATAGTAATTCAGGTTAGACCGGGCAATAAGGAGTCACCCGGTTTAACTGAACCGCACAAAAACCACGCCAACGGGGCCTGTATTACGATTAATAATTTTCTGTCCGGGCGAGACGGCCCACAAAAAGTCTTTCAGAGTCGATAGTAATCTCATATATGTAAAGGCCGTTGCGGATGCTTTTGAAGTCAAGCCTGACCATGTTCTCGCCCGGCTCGGCATGGAAGTCGGCAAGGGTGGATGCAGGATTGCCGGTCACATCATAGATTGTCACGATGCACCTTCCTCCGTCAGGAGCATTGAACCGGAGATATCCTGTTTCAGTAACCGGATTGGGATAGAAAAGTACCTGTTGCTCTGCCGGGGAAGGTCTGATGGCTGTCAACCCGCTCTCGAAGCATCCGAGGTCAGGTGCCGTACCGGCGAAAGGAAGGCCGATGCTGACGCCTGCATCGATAAGATCACTCCCGGCTGCCAGGTGCATGTATTCGACGTGCGGGAGAGTGCCGTCACTGTTTCTTGGTCCTTTGGCGCCGGAAGGATCAGTACTGCGAAAGTCGGCCGGGGTGACAACGAACGGTGAGAGCCAGCTGTTTTTCTCCTGAACGGCGAAGGTGCCGATGCTTGCTTTGCCTCCGAGTTCGGCACAGTTCTTCAGGGTAAGAACCTTGCCGGTGGCAAGCGCCTGGGTGATCCGGTAGTTGTCCGCTCCATTGTTATGTCCGGTGCAGTTAAACAGGGTCATCGAGCCCTTGTTGCTGTTCTGATCAAATCCCTTCGACTTGTTTCCAAAGGC
Organism: uncultured Rikenella sp.; assembly: GCA_964579645.1. Taxonomy (GTDB): domain Bacteria; phylum Bacteroidota; class Bacteroidia; order Bacteroidales; family VadinHA17; genus SR-FBR-E99. The sequence continues at coordinate 22,979 of CAZOHL010000010.1, forward strand.
AAGACAGTTTTGCAGGATAAAGTTATGTGCTAGTGTCTTATCATCGCTCCCTCCCATCTTGAATCCGTTTCCGTTGGCATTTACACCTGCATCGGTCCCGTTTTCGAGGTATCCGTTCTCAAAGGCCCAGCAGTTTTCGAGGGTTGTTGTGATATCATTGGCTCCCCTGAGGTAACCGTCCCAACCATCGTCGCTGTTTCGCCAGGCGCGGCAGCCGCAGAAGCTGTTGCCACTGCCCGCGGTGAGCTTCGGCGCAAAGCCGTCAGCATCCCCGTTATCAGGAGGATCGGCGTTGAAGTAGGAGTCGCAGTTGCGTACTGTGTTGTCAGCTGCCCCGTTGTCAATCTGCAGTCCGCTGTCACGGTTCCGGTAAAAGCTGCACTGCTCAATGAAATTGTCGCTGCCACCGCTGATTATCATTCCATTGTCCCCGGCAGCGGTGATGCTGATGCCTTTTATGTGCCACCAGCTGCCTGTAAGCACCACTCCCCGGTTACTGCCACTCTGTGTCTGCCCTGAAAAGTCGAGCACAGGAATCTCAAGGGGATAGGCAATCAAAGAAATGGGTGAGTTTTCTGCGCCGCTCTTACCGAGAGTTATTGTTGCTGTAAGGTTATATGTTCCTCCGCGGACATAGATGGTCTCCCCTGCTTTTACCATGGTGACTGCCTTTTCGATGGTTTTGAAGGGGCTGACAATGGTACCGCTGTTGGAGTCTGAGCCGGTGGTGGCCACATACCATGGCTGACCTGAGGCCATGGTCGAGGCAGCCGACGCCCATGCCAGCACTGACAGGCATTTATAAAGCAAGCTCCTCATCCGGTTACGCTAATCCGGAATAAAGATAAGTCATTTGAGGAAAAGTCGGAAGGTCGGAGGGTCTGAGGGTCTGAGGGTCTGAAGGTCTGAAGGTCGGAGGGTCTGAGGGTCTGTCGCTGCGCGACGTCTTGCGGTCTGAAGGTCTGAAGGTCGGAGGGTCTGAGGGTCGGAAGGTCTGAAGGTCGGAGGGTCTGAAGGTCAATGCACGGTGTATCACTGCAGACTGCCGACAGCAGACTTCGCATCAAGGGATATTCAGTCATCTTCCGCGTGAAGTCAGGAAGCGGTTGAGGATGGCTGACTGTTCCTCATAGAATTCCTTATAACCCGGGTACTGTTTTGCGAGGTTGTTATAGTTCCAGGAACCGAGCCATATCTCATCGGCAAAGTCAACGGCATCAAGCAGTTTGTGGAGGTCCTGTTCAATAATGTTCGGGGTAGGGTAAGGTTCGATATGCACCAGGGTGCTGCAGCCGAGATCATGCAGTTCGCGCAATGCGCCGATACGTTCGCTGTAGGGGGCAGCTCCCGGCTCCCACTTTCTCCTGAACTCTTCACTGAGCGACACCAGGCTGATACCGTATGAATTCTGCTCCGGGAATTTAATGGGATCAGCCAGTTCCACGGGCATGACACCCTTGGTGAGAGTGGAGCAGCCTATCCCGTATGAGTTGATCAGTTCGATCAGGTGCAGGGTCAGGGATGTTACTTCCGTGTAACCATACATGAACGGATCGGTTGTCAGGCAGAGGTGGATGTTGCCGGGTCTTGTTTTCATTCGTTCCAGCTCGTTTAGCAGCAGTGTCTCCGCGTTGGCGACAAGTGCTGGTCTGCACCATTCGGCATAGGTGCCCACCCTTCCGTGCGAGTGTGCCATCATCCAGGCATAGCATGGATATTTGCACCCATGGCTGCATCCCTGTACGTGATTGATGCACCAGAAGCCCAGTCCGCTCCTGTAAAGCAGTGATTTGCGGGTGATCTCCTCCATTGTCAACGGGGAGACTGAAGTGGTCAGTTGGCCTGCGCCCTTAGCAGGTCAACCCTGATGCCTATCATCCGCTGATGTTCCTCATCTGACAGGGCCGGGTCTTTCATCTGCAGAAATGTGGCGCAAGGCAGTTCGGAACATTCGCCACAGTCCTTATAACCCCGCTTGTTGACTGCGCAGTCATAGAGAGGGCATACCTTTGACGGCATCATCTCAATGGCCCAGAAGGTGGCGCCTTTTACGTTACGGCAACCTGAGCAGGTTTTGTTGTAAAACTCGCATTCATCGCATTTGAGTCCGCATGTACTTAATATCATTGTCTGAGGATTTGAATGCAATTTACAAATAGTACAGATTTTTCAATCAGGAAAAGCAGGTGAAAAAGGCTGTCACTGTCTCCTGCCGGCCGCAAACCGGTGGCGGTTGCGTGCCACGAGACTGTAAAAGAAGTCCCGGATAATAGCCGGAATGATGATCAGACCATACATCAGCTGCCACGCGCCGCCGAGATCCTTCAGTATGTGAAGGACGGCTGAGGAACGTGTCAGATACCTTCCATTCCTGCTGTACACAACCGTATCGGTTTCAGTATCACTCAAGCCTGCGGCGCGAAGCAATTTCTTTCCCTCTTCCGATTGAATGGGCAGAGGGTGGAATCGCCCAATACCAGCCCTGTCAGTAATAAACCTGACCTGGCTGATGCACAACCGGCATTGTCCGTCATAAATTACTGTTCCACCCATAACCTTGAAACAAATACAACATCATTTTGTTCCACAGGTTAGTGCCACCCAATCTGAAATGATTCAATCAGCCGTCCTGAAATAATAACGGGTCAGCCATGCTTTGTAAACAGGGTCGAGGAAACAGGGTTTGCCCCCTGCAATGTCAATTACTTCCCTGGAAACCAGTGCATTCTTTATTTTTGTGACATTTCCCGGGGTTCCAAGCCCGAATTTAATAGCTGTATCCTGGGAGCTGAATTTCTCCTCACCACGAATCATTGCATGCAGGAAATTAACCTGGGTATTGCTCAGGCTGTCAGTAAGTGTCTGAAACAGCATGCTCATTTGCAGCACCAGGTCATCGAACGACCTGATGATGACAACCCTGCTGCATTCCGTTTCTGTTCTTAACCACGCCTGCCGGGCCAGTTGCTGAACATAATATGGATGGCAATCAGTCAGTTCTGTTATGAGCCTGGCATCTTCAGTCGCGATTCTCTTTCCGGTGGCTGCAAACCGTCTGCGAATGTAAGGGATCCAGTCTCCGGCAGCAATCTTTTCAAGGAATATGATATCTCCAAATTTGTAAAAAGGCATTGACGGGGAGGCAAATACGTCTATCATCATATGCCGTTTGCTTCCATACAGACAGTATGATACCATATTATGTCTTTGCCAGTGCGATCTCAGTTTCTTCTGAAAACCAAGCGGATCGGTGAAGGCTGATATATTCTGGAACTCATCGATACATACCACGATCTTCTTCTTTCGTTCGCCGGCAATTTTCTGAGGGAGGTCAAGAATATCATCAGGAGTTTTCATCACCTCCTTCCAATTCATCGAAAGACTGAATGTTGAACCGGGGCCCGGGCTGAATGTAACATTTGGCATGAACCTCCCGAGCAGCCTCGTTGTGTTTTCAAGCAGCTCCTTTGCCCTGGAAAATGAGCTTCGCATTACGGCTGTCGCATAGTATTCATAGAAATGCTCTTCGGTTCTGACATTATTCAGATCAACCATACAGAACCGGATATCACGGTTGCTTCTGGCAGCTGACCTGGATGCATGTTCAACAAGAGACGATTTCCCCCATCTCCGGGGAGAGATGATTATTGTGTTCACCGAAGACCTGAAGTTTTGAACAAGTCGTAAAGTCTCATCATTTCTGTCGGTGAAGTTTTCGGCTGATGCGATCTTACCAAAGACAAATGGAGCTTCCATAGGTTTTTGCATAAAGTTATGCTATTCTGCAGTAATATACAAATTTGTAATATACCTTTTTTTATATTACTTTTTGGTATATTACCATTTGGTATATAATTGTATTTTATGTTTTACCTTCCGGATCATTGTCTGAGCAACGTGAAGCAGCTTTCATTATGGAATTCTGTCAGAAATTTCTCAAATCGTTAAGAATAATGTGGAATTGGAATGGAAAGAACTCCGGTTTTTTTTCACTATCTTCACCCGGTCCAACTATTGTTTTTTATATGGCTGATATTCAGACAATCTACCAGGAGACTATAAAATTTGCCGCGGAAAAGCACGGCGCGCAGAAGGTAAAAGGAGCTAAAATTCCGTATGTTGTTCACCTGAGCAATGTTGCCATGGAGATTTTTATGGCTGCCCGCAAAACCCACGGGTTTGACCTCGGTTATGCTCTTCAACTGGCCCTTCTGCATGACACGATTGAGGATACTGAGGCTACCCGCAAAGAGCTGGAGATGGTCTTCGGGAAGGATATCGCTGATGGTGTATGGGCGCTGACGGGAGATCCGAAGTTATTGAAAGAATACAGGCTTCCCGACTGTATTGCAAAGATAAGAAAGTTCCCCCGGGAGGTAGGAGCAGTAAAGCTTGCTGACAGGATAACAAACCTCCAGGCACCACCCAGGAGCTGGAGCAAAAGCCATATTTCTGATTATCTCTATGATTCAGAACAGATTCTGCAGGCGCTTCACGGATCAAATGAATACCTCGCGAAGAGGCTGCAGTCAAAGATCGAGGAATACGGGAAGTATCTGAAAGGCTCAAAGTCTGAAAGTCTGAAAGTCTGAAGGTCTGAAGGTCTGAAGGTCTGAAGGTCTGACGGATTTGCAATTTGCAAAATTCGAAATGCGAAATGCGGTTCTTTGCTGACCGGGTAACAGAATTCAACAGAACTGTGGAGTTTTCCGGCGGGTTGCCGGAAGGAATAAATATCCTGAATCCCTTCAGGGGCGAGGATGATTACATATTGCAGGTCTCATCCGCATTTTACAGGAAATTTTACAGTGACAACAGCCCGAGGCATTTGATTCTCGGCATAAATCCCGGCCGGTTCGGTGCCGGTTTCACCGGAGTTCCGTTCACGGACACAAAACGCCTGACAGCAGAATGCGGCATACAATACACTGGTCGTCAGACACATGAGCCCTCATCTGTCTTTGTCTATGAGATGATCAGGGCCTATGGCGGACCTGAGAAGTTCTACAGCCGCTTCTACATCACCTCGGTGTGCCCCCTGGGATTCACACAGACCGGCCACAGCGGCAGGGAAAAGAACTACAATTACTATGACCGGCCTGACCTGACCGCCGCCGTATATGAATTCATTATTGAGAACATAAGGAAGCAGATTGCCATCGGGGTGATGACCGACGTCTGCTTTTGCCTCGGCACGGGCAAAAATGAAAAGTTTCTCCTTGCGCTCAACGCGAAGCATAAATTCTTCGGTAAAATCATTGCCCTTGAACACCCCCGGTTCATCATGCAATACCGCTCGAAGTCGATGCGGGATTACATCGGGAAATACCTGCAGGCATTCGGGCAGGCTACAATGTAGTTTGAGCGTGTGATCGCTTCCCAGCATCAGGGTACCCGGTCAGGAAAAACATCCTTTTTGCGAAATAGTCCTGTTTTGATTGAACTTGCTGAGGCGCGGCTTGTTACTCCACAACACGCTTATCCGATAAAGAACATGAAATGCCAGATACTTCCTATTGGAGCCCTCACAGCCCTGACGGTGCTTCTTTCTGCCAGCACCCTTCATGGCCAGTCGTCATCCTTTAATCTGGCTGTCGGAGCCGGATTGCCTGAACTGCTTAATGCCGGTCTGTCATTCAATGCACGAAAGGCAGTCTTCGGCGCCACAATAGGCACTTTCCCTGCATTCGGCGAAAAGATTCTCTCTGCGGGAGTCAACGGTGGTTTTCATTTTGCAGGAAAGTCAGAACATACAAGTATTCCTCCATGGTATACAACAGTGGGATTCAACTACATACGTGACAGAACTGAAGACGAAATCGAGATTTACACATATCTGAATGTCAGGATGGGAAGACAGTTCAATTTCTCACCTCGTACAGCGCTGGCCCTCGACGCGGGTGTATTGTTCGAGACAAGCTATGGAACAAAAGGCACCGGACCCGGATCAGAATTGCAGCCGGGTAATAGTTGGTTCCCGGTCCTGCCAGCCCTGGGCGCGAGGCTGATTTACAGGCTGGTGCCAGGAGTTTCAGGTGACGAATGAAAGCCAGGCCAACTTCGCAAACATTAATCCGGAAGTGTTGTTTAATTTCAGGAAAACAAAATCATGCCGGAGAACTTCAGAAAAAACAACCTTGACAGGTCATCATCACCCTACCTGAGGCAGCATGCGGGCAACCCGATATGGTGGCAGGAATGGAGCATGGAAACCCTGACCTACGCGGCAGCTGAGAAGAGGCCGCTGCTGGTTTCGGTGGGTTATTCAACATGCCACTGGTGTCACGTGATGGCTGGAGAAGCTTTCTCTGACCCTGAGACCGCCGACTATATTAATGCCAACTTTGTGAGCATCAAGGTAGACCGGGAGCAGCGGCCTGACATCGACCAGTACATGATGAATTTCATACAGGCCCGGACAGGCAGCGGGGGATGGCCGCTCAATGTCTTCCTGACACATGACCTGAAACCTGTGCATGCGCTTACATACGCCCCGTTGCACACATCGGGGTACCGGTATTCATTCCTGTATATTGCCACCGCGGTTATCGGATTCCTTGAGGAGCAGGCCGACAGGATCGTTCCCTTTACCCTGACTGAGCAGGAAGCTCCGCATGCTGATCCGGATATGATTACAGCCAGCCTGGAGGAGTTTTTCGACAGAGAGCATGGCGGCTTCGGACAGGGTCAGAAATTTCCTCCTCACTCCACCCTGCTCTTCATGCTGTACAGGATGTCAGCAGAAAGCAATGAAGAGAACAGGGTGCCCGGTACAGCCACGGCAGAACTGTCCGGAACCGATTCCGGGAACCACTCTGTTTCAGGCGAAATGGTCACCACAACCCTTGATGCGATGATGATGCGGGGACTGAATGATCATCTGCAGGGAGGTATCTACAGATACTGTGTGGACCGCGAATGGACGATACCTCATTTCGAGAAGATGCTTTATGACCAGGCGATGGCATTGTGGACTTACTCACTTGCATGCCGTGTGACAGGAAGGGAGAACTACCGGAGGATGTCGGAAAATATAATCAGGAGCCTTCATGAAACCTTCGCAGCTGACGGGATGTATGTCTCGGCCTTCAATGCCGATACAGACCACCGGGAAGGCGCCACCTACCTGTGGAGCAAGGAGGAGCTGGCAGCACTGCTGACAGCGGAGGAACTCATTAGATTTGGTGAAGTCTATGAGGTAACCGGGGGCGGCAATTTCGAAGGACTGAACCACCTGGTAAGAAAGAACCATGACCGTATCGACGACATCGAGGAGAAGCTTCTGGCAGCGCGGCTGAAGCGCAGCCAGCCTTCACGTGATGACAAGATCCTGAGCGGCCTTAACGCCCTGACCGCAGTGGCACTGATCCAGGCCGGAAGACAGCTTGGAAAACCTGATCTCGTGGCTGAGGGTGGACGACTGACATTGAAATTGCTGGAGACTTTCTGGGACGGATCCTCACTGGCCCATTCCTGTTATGAAGGGGTGATTCAGCGACAGGGATTTCTCTCTGATGCCGCAGCTATGCTTCTGGCAATCACAATGCTTTATGAATCTGATACTTCCTGGGGTGAAATCATGAACACAATGACAGATTATGTCAGGTCGTTCCGTGATTCGGAAAATCACTGGGTTGAATCTGATGCTGATGATTTTCAGAAGATTAATGCATCATGGTTTGACCATCCTGTGCCATCAGCCGTGAGCCTGGCGGAGACAGCGCTGACGCGTGCGGCGCTGCTCACGGGAGCTGATGTGACCCCGGCAGTGTACCGAAGGCCTTACCAGTCCGATTTTTACAATATCAATGTGTTGATGACCGAAGACCTGTTTTACCTGTATACTACACGTGAGCCGCTTGACTGGCTGTCATTACCAGTCAATTCACTTCAGAGGCGCGGTGAACCCGGCAGCGTATGCCAAAACAAAACATGCAGACAACTTTAAAGGATCGCAAGACCAGGGCCAAGCGTAAAGAAATGACCCGGTGGGTCATTTTAGCGCAGGAGCCAGCTTGCAGGGCCGGTATCGCGCAGCGACAGACCCTCAGACTCTCCGACCCTCATCCGCCGGCTGGCGGATCAGACCTTCCGACTTTCAGACCTTCAGACTTTCAGACCTTCAGACCCTCTTTCGTTACTGGAACAGGTTCCCGAGCAGCCCCTGCGCCTCTTTGCCCCTGTTTTGACTCATGGGTGAGAGGGCGCGGATCAGCTTGCGGATAGGCATAGACTGCAACCAGACTTTGCCGGTGCCGCGCATAGTGGCAAGGAAGATACCCTCGCCGCCGAAGACCATTGTCTTCAGGCTGCCGGTGGTCTCGATATCAAAATCAAGTGTTGGTTCGTAAGCAACTATACATCCTGTGTCGATACGCAAAGTCTCTCCGTTAAGCTGTTTCTCGATCACTGTGCCTCCGGCATGCACGAATGCTTTGCCGTCGCCCTCGACGCGTTGCAGGATAAATCCCTCGCCGCCGAGGAGCCCGGCTCCCAGCTTGCGGTTAAGTGTCACCGACAGCTTCGTGCCGAAGGCAGCACACAGGAAACCGTCTTTCTGAACTATAATGTTTCCATTGACTGTACGCAGATCAATAGGAATGATTGTTCCGGGATACGGAGCTGCGAATGCAACCTTGCTCCTCATGGAGCCTTTGTTTGTGAAGTGGGTGAGAAAGAGCGATTCGCCGGTCAGTATCCTCGAGCCGGCCTGGAATATCTTGTCCATCACGCCGCGGTCAGGCGATGCACCGTCGCCCATCCTGGTCTCGTAAGCGATGCCCTGCTCCATGTACACCATGGTACCGGCCTCAGCAACGATTGTTTCATTCGGATCGAGTTCTATCTCGACGAACTGGATGTCATCACCAAAAATCCTGTAATCAATTTCATGTGATATCATAGGTCAGTGTTTAAATGATTCCGAAACGAAGGTATGATAATGGTATGACATTTCAAGCGGGACTGCAGCAGTAAGACCGGCAGGTTCAGAATTCAGCCCTGCGAAAATATTGTCCGACCGGCATTATGTAGAGGGGCTCCTCGTTCTCCGGGAGCTGCATCACATTTCGGACCGCCTGGTCATTGAAGGCTCCGATTGCACAGGTGCCCAGGTGGAGGGCCTCGGCCTGCAGGTAGATATTCTCAGCGGAGTGTCCGAGATCCATGCATACGTACCTCTCCCGCCCCCGGTCGCCGTACCTTGCGGTGGTCAGGCTGAAGTCGGCGCTGTAAAAAATGACCGCCGGGGCTGTCTTTATCATTTCCTGCTTCAGTGCCGCTTCAGAGAGCTGCTCCCTTACATCATTGCCATTGACCATTATCAGTTTATGCTCCCGGGAGGAGTACCTGTAGACTCCGGGCTCAATTCCTTTCACCTTGCCGGCAAGGACATATATCTTAAGCGGGAAAAGGGCTCCGGCGGAAGGGGCTGTCCTCAGTCCTCCCTGTGTCTGCGGATATCCTGACAGCGGATGGGTGATTCCGTAGGCTGCCCATAACAGCTGTGACAGGTCTTCGGCGGAGATGGCCTCACCGGTGAATGAGCGGTGCGATCTTCTGCCCGCGAGAGCCTCCTCTACGCTTACCATTCCTGTCAGCACAGGTGACGGAAGCACGTATTCGAGAGCTTCAGCTTCACTTTTCATAAGGGACTGTTTTTGTTCATCCGGTTTCTGGCCCGGGGTGCACCCCAGTGCCATCACTGCCAGTATTGTAAACGGCACAACTTTCATGTACTCAGAATTTATACATCAAAGTTACCGGATAATTGATCCCGAATCAACCTGGCCTGCCAGGATTTTTTAATCCTGTTTCTGCACCGCGGGATTTGGGATTATGCAGAGGAACTCGAAAGTCTCACCGAACGGATTCCTGAACTGGTGCAGATCACCCGGCTTTACAAACAGACTCTGGCCCTCGGCTACCTCATGATCCACGCCATTCTCGTCAACTGCTATGCCACGGCCGCGCTCGATCTTGATGACATGCTCGTAGTTGTGGTTATGGAACGGCGTATTGCCTCCCGGCGCAACGAAGAAGTGGCGCATTATTATGTTGCCTGATCCGTCACCCGGACCAATCAATATCTTCATCCTGACATTGCTGGCACCTTCCGTCTGCACTTCGGGCGCCACTATATCGGCATTGTTGTTTATCTTCATGATGCTGTCTTTTATCCTGCAGGCAAAGTTACTCGATAAACGCCTGAACTGCATAAAAGTTTTGACCGGGGAGGCTGAAATCGCTACCTTTATGGTTTGTATCAGTTAACAGCTTCATCCTGCAATGAAGAAGATCATTCACCTCTCGGACCTGCACATCGGTTACCGCGACTGCGGCAAGAATTTCAGATCAATCATTGACAACATTGCATTTCTGAAGCAGCCGTCTTCAGGCTATGTAGTAGTCATCACGGGTGACCTGGAGGATAACGCCAACAATCCGCTGCACGCGGAGGAGGCAATGGAGTCTGTAACAAGGCTCCGATCACTGGGCTACACAGTGCTGCTGGTGCCGGGGAACCACGACTACGGGACGGGCTCCATGGGAAATCGCGACTGCGTGCCGGTGTTTAAGGAGCGGTTCTACAAAAACATTGAAGTCACTTTCCCGAAGCTTGACATAATCGAAGGGGTGGCTTTCATCGGTCTTGATTCGACGGCAGAGGAGATTTCGTGGTATGACCGTATTTTTTCAGAGGGAGAGCTGGGTGATGCTCAGCTGGGCAGGCTGAAAACGCTGCTTGACGGAGGTTCGCTCGACGGGCTGAAGAAAGTGGTATATATGCACCATCACCCGTTCGATTTCAAGCTGTGGAGGCATCTTCGCGACAGCGAAAAGCTGAAGGAAGTGATCGAGAACCGGGTTGATATGCTGCTATTCGGGCATTACCACAGGAACAAGGCAACTGTTGGCAGAATATATCATAGTGTTTGGGGCATACCGAGGTGCTACAACGCAGGGAGTTCAACTCACAAAAACGGCAATACAGGCTATCATCGGGTAATAGACCTCTCCCATCCTGATCCGAGGATGGATTATGACGGGGCTTTTATCTGAGGATTGCGGAACCTCATGCTCCCGAGAGCCGGCGACGGAAGAATGAGAGCATCAGCACCACGGCCACGGCGACCATCATCACCGCCGCTGTAATGAAAATTGCCCGGTTATCGGCCTGACGTTTTATCATGATGCCGGCAAATGCCCAAACCACAGCCATTCCGATGAATGGGTTCTCCAGACGCCATATTGTCACTGAAACGATTACTGCACCCGCCAGTATCATTATGATTGTCCAAGTCTGCCCGCTGATCCCGGATCCGTCCCAACCAACATTTACAAGCAGGGCTGTGACATTGGCTATTGCAGCAATGCAAATCCAGCCCAGGTAGATACCAAAACCTGCCTTTATAAATGCATCAGGCAGATCCCTGATAAACACATTGATCCAGATCAGTGATACAAGCAGTCCGAGCATCAGGATGAGTGACAGGGGCAGTTTCTCGTAATGCCACGCCACTATCCATAGTGCGTTGAAGACGCAGGTTAAGCCGAAGAGCCATCCTATGCGGGAGATGACGGCCTGGTAAGAGGTTGTAAACTGGATCACGCAGAAGATGAGAAGCAGGATGTAAATCACTCCCCAGATTGAGAATGTCACACCTGCAGGCGTGAAGAGGTTCGGGTATGCATCGGAGAGCTGTCCGGTTGTCTTGCCGTTGAGCGGCAGGGCGTTAGCCAGGTAGTTCATCACCACCATCCCGGCAAACAGGATCAGGTTAATGTATTTCATATGTCTGAGTTATAAATCGCACATCGCAATTATCGCAA
>CAZOHL010000010.1:34910-40939 GCA_964579645.1 uncultured Rikenella sp.
ATCGCAAATCCCAAATCATGAGGCCATTGCCTGAAGCCATCTGATCTGCTCCGTCATGGGCGGATGGATGCATAACAGGCTCTGCAAACCACCCATGATTGGATTGACAATAAAGAGGTGGCTGTCAGAGGGTTTGCCATGATTCTGCGGTTTGAAGGTTAGCTGCTCACCTAAAAGCGTTACTACCCGAATTTAGGAATTAATCCGGTACACTGTGCTGTCAGCGCGGATAAAATTCAGCACTCTCTGACTGATTCTCCTCCCGGTCTGCAGAGATACCATTTGTTGTGCTCAAGTTCATGCTTCAGAATGTACTGATCACCGGCAACTGTTTCAACCAGGAAGTAATCTGAAACAGGGTGTTTCTGGTCAGGATCCCACTGGTACCAGCGGTCAATCACTTCCTTCACCTCGTGCCTTGTGTTCTGCCACATGAAACATTTGGGAGTTTCATCATCCCTGTAGCCTGAGTAGCATTCGGTCCTTATGTGAATCAGCTCTTTCACCCTTTTGTTTTTTTAGTTGAAAGCCCCTCATTCACAAAGATAAGCTTTTCAGTGAGTGATGTCAATAAGAGGCGGAGGCAAAAGTATCAATGAGTATTTTGCCGAGGAGAGCACTGCCTGGCGGCTGAAATGATCAGTGTAGAATCTGCCCGCAATGTAGTCATCAGCCTGGGAAAGGTAAAATTCGCTCCCGGGCACGCCAGAGATTCCTCCGGGGATTACAGAGAGCGAAGAATCCCAGTCAGCTGTGTTGAATATATGCCTTACTGATGCCCCGTTCACCGCATCAAATCCGGGTTTATATGAAAAGAACGGACAAACTGTGTGATCACTTCCACCTACCGGATACTTTCTGGAATTGAGACGCAGCATCGAAGCCAGTATCTTCACGGAACCCAGCGGGTGGGTAAAAGTGACAGTATGAATCTTCCCCCATTTCCAGTGTTCAGGATGGTGACCATGATCCTTAACAAGGGAAGCAATGGCTTCAGTAAAACTTCTGTACACTATATCATCAAGCGTCTCGACACTATCCGTGGTGATGTCATCCACCATCCCGTCAGGTCCCTGGGCCAGTAACCTGTAGATGTAGTATTCGGCCGAGATATCCCACATCCTGTCAAACAGATCACCAAGTTCGTCGGCAAGCAGGTTATGCCTGAAGCTTACCCTGAAGTATTCGAGAAGGGTTGGTGAGACAAGTGAAGGACTCATATCATAATCCCATAAGGCAAGGGTGTCAAGCATGTCAGTCTCCAGGGGTGAGAGCGCTACCGTTCTATCACGTATTCCCAGGATCAGAGGTGTCATCAGCCTGGCCAGATCTGAATGCTGATCAGTAATCATCATACAGAAATCGTCTATGCCTGACTTTTCATTTTCCCCGATCATTGCCCTTATACGGTTGATGCGGTAAGGCAGCTCGAAGCTGTTGCTTATGAACCAGGGATAATCATCGTCCACGCTCCGGTTATTTGCAGATGAAACATAACCTGAGGCCGGATTGAATTCCCAGGGCATCTGTTCGAACGGCACATATCCTTTCCAGTCGTATTCATCAGTCTCACCGTTGCGGATCAGAACAGCGCTTCCTTTCCTGATGGGAATTCCCCCGCCGCTGCTCATCCCGATGTTGCCCATCGTGTCAGCATATACGCAATTCTGGCTTATTGACCTGAAGAGGCTTACCGCGTTCCTGAAGTCATCCCATCCCCTGGCCCTGTTAATAAGCCAGACAGCCCTCACCTCATCGCTTTCGTCATATCCTGACCACTTCATGCTTAATGCAGAATTCTCCTGGCCATGAAGTCCGGTAAGGTAATCATAGCCGATCCATTGAAGGTCCGGAGAGATGTTGTCTGTGTCAATGCAGCCTGAGATAACAGGTCCTCTGTGAGTGAAACGGATTGTAACCGTATCTGCCTTTCCTCCCCTGATATTCACGGTCACCTTCATCTTTTTCATCTCCCTCCATTCTCCGTTGAAGAGGTACAGGTCGTGATCGGCGGGGTTGAGCTTTTCGGCGTACAGGTCGATTGCGTCGACCCGGAAGTTGGTCATGCCCCATGCAATTGTGTTGTTGTGGCCGGCTATTACAAATGGCGCTCCGGGTATCAACACCCCTGTCACATTCAGTTCGCCCGGGATTACCTGGTGCATCTGCATCCAGATGCCGGGAGACGGCAGGTTCAGGTGCATGTCATTTGACATCAGAGGCATCCCGGTCTCGCTCCTGCTTCCGGAGACAGCCCAGTTGTTGCTTGAAGACAATGAAGATACTCCGAGTTCAGCTATGCCTGCCAATGAAGATATCATCTCCCTGGTTCGGGAGATTACGCTGTCACTTACAGCAAAATCAGGATATACAACCTCATCCGTCGCCTTCCAGTCCGGTATCAGGGCAGCGGCACCGGCGGCGCCTATTTTCCGGACAAGCTGATATACAAAGAGTTCGGCAGTAAGATTGCGACAGTCGAGGTTCCAGCCCAACAATCCAATAATGCTTGCAATGTTTTCAAGTGTCCATGGCTCCGGAGTGTATGAAAGGAGCCTGAACTCGAGCGGCAGGTGCTTTCCGCATGAGGTGATATAGGCATTAACTCCTTCCGTATAGGCGTTCAGGCAGCCCAGGATGCGTGGATCTTCTTTTTCGATGAGACGTTTCGCCTTCTCCTGGATACAGAGGCACCTGGAGAAGATATCAGCCTGAACGAATGATTTTCCGAAGATCTCGGAAAGGCGGCCTGAAGTGCTCCTGCGAACCAGGTCCATCTGCCATAGCCTCTCCTGGGCCGAAATGTAGCCTGTAGCCATGTAGAGGTCATGCTCATTCTTCGCATAGAGGTGCGGGATGCCTCGCTCATCACGGTAAACAGTCACACTGTCCGTCAGCCCGTTGAGATATAAAATCCCGCTGTACTGCGGCGAGGAGGTCTTTCTTGCTTCCGCAGTCTGCCCGATGGCTGCCGGGGATAAAACCAATATTGACACCAACGCGGCAATTGCTATCCGGAACGGATTATGCATCTGTCAGTGCAATAATTTTTTATAAGTTAGCAAATATTCAGGGATATGTCAAATTTATTCTGCCTGCATATGTGGCCCGGTAACATTGAATGGGGTTACTCCGGAAAATAATGCAGGATTTACATTTTAAGGTATTTCGTGGTAAATTGGCTTTCCAAATAAAACCGAATATGATTAAACAGGCATTCCGGAAAGCGCTGTTACTCAGCATATGTCTGAGCTCTCTGCTGGTCAGCGGGCAGCCGGGACGGTTCAGCTTCGCACTGGTCACTGACACACATGTGGGCGGTAATTGTGCCGATGAAGACCTTCTCCGGACAGTTGAAGATATAAACTGCATCGACTCCATCGTCTTTGTTATTGTATCCGGTGACATAACCGAGTTCGGATCAGACAAAGAGCTGCGGCTTGCCAGAAATATCCTTGACAGGCTTGAAAAACCCTGGTATATAATTCCCGGCAACCATGACACCAAATGGTCAGAGAGCGGGGCCAACAGCTTTCGCGTCGTTTTCGGCGGAGAGGCATTCGCATTCAGCCATGAAGGATGGCTTTTCATAGGTACCAATTCCGGTCCGAACATGAGGATGGGTCCGGGGCAGATACCGAGGGAAAACATCGTATGGCTCGATTCTGTTCTCAGCGTTCCGGCAAACAGGGCAATGAAGATCATATCAGTCAACCATTACCCGCTTGACGAGGGGCTGAACAACTGGTATGAGCTGACCGGAAGGCTGAAGAAGTTTGACACGAGGCTTGCCCTCTGCGGTCATGGTCATTCGAACAGTGTAATGAATTTCGAAGGCATTCCGGCACTTATGGGCCGGTCGAACCTGCGGGCGGGGAAGGCGCAAGGCGGCTATAACATCATGACAATCACTGGTGACACGCTGCTGACAGCCTCTGTCAGGCATCCGGGGACAGGCGGAGAGCCGGAAAATGCAGCGGGCGACAGTGCACCCGGCAGCAGTGCAGTCACAATGCCCGCCTGGGCCTCGGTTCGCCTGGAAAGGCATGAATTCAGCACAGACACCACAATGTGGCCAAGGCCTGACTACTCCGTGAATGAACAATACAGCCAGGTAAGGGAGGCATGGCGTTTCCAGGAGAATGCTGATATAGGAGCCGGTGCGCTGGTAACAGGCAGGCTGGCAATCATCACCAGTACAGCAGGAGAGGTTAAGGCTCTGTCACTCAGGAACGGCCGGGTCAAATGGTCCTTCCCCGCCGGGGCTAAAATTTACGGTACTCCCGTATCTGACGGAAAGAAAGTGATAGCTGTTTCAGCCGACGGAATAGCAAGAGCATTTAAAATCAGCAATGGAAAGCTTCTGTGGAGCTATGACACCCGGCAGCCGGTTGTTGCTTCGCCCGTGATAAGCGGAGAAAGTGTCTTCATAGCGGGCTCTTCCGGAAGCTGTCATTCGCTCGATATCAATACCGGTTCACCGCGATGGATAAACAGTGACATTGACGGATTCGTCGAGACCATACCACTGATATACAAGGGCATGTTGATTTTCGGTACATGGAACAACCGGCTTTATGCCCTTGACACCACAACAGGAGAAACCATGTGGGTCTGGAACACCGGTTATGCGAACAGGATGCTCTCACCGGCGGCGTGCGTACCTGTGGCAGTTGGAAGTCGTCTTTTCGTGGTGGCTCCTGACAGGAAAATGGCCTGTCTTGATGCCGGTACCGGGAAGCTTCTGTGGCATTCAGATCTCGGTGGGGCTACTGTCAGGGAATCGATGGGACTTTCTCAGGACGGTCTTCTGGTGCTGGCTAAAACAATGGACGGGAAAGTCATCGGCGTGAGCGGAAAAGGGGAGAAACCAGAGATAATATGGAAGACAGATTTCAATATCGGGTATGACATTGCTCCGGGAGTGATCACCGAACGTGACGGGATAATATTTATTCCCTCGGACAAGGGTTTTGTGCATGCTGCCTCACGGGCAGACGGGAAGCTGCTGTGGAGCCACAGGATCTCTTCATGTCTCATCAATAACATCCTGCCACTTGGAGACCGAAACCTGCTTGTCAATTCAATGGACGGGGTGGTGGTCAGGCTGGAGTATTAGGTCTGAAGGTCGGAGGGTCTGAGGGTCTGAAGGTCGGAGGGTCTGAGGGTCGGAGGGTCTGAGGGTCGGAAGGTCGGACGGTCGGACGGTCGGACGGTTTAGCCGGGTGGGTGGAGGCATGTGTTTTGCAAAAAAAAGATTTTGATTTTAGTCACCAAATGGCTATCTTTAGTGATTAACCGATCGGATTTTCTAAACACAGATATTTAACACTTCTAAAGCAACAACGAAAATTATGGCAGGATTTATTGATGAATTCCTTAAGAGCTACGGTCCTGAGGTGACACAACAGATGTCGAGCAACTTCAAGGTTGACCAGGGCACGGTTCAGAAGCTGATTCCTCAGCTGGCACCGCTCATTCTTGCGGGTCTGAAGAGGCAGAAAGACACCCGTGGCGGGGATGAAAGAGTAGATCACATCCTCAATAAATACGGTGATTCCTCGGTGCTCAACAACATCAAGGACCTGATCTCGAACAAGGCACAGGCACAGGATGTGGATCCTAACCTCGGGGGACTCCTTGGTGATGCAGGCGGGCTTCAGGCAGCACAGGCGCTGGCCAAAAAGATGAACATTGACCCGTCTACAATCATGAAAATGATACCGGCACTGGCACCGCTCGTACTGGGAGCGCTTACAAAGAAGCGTGACACAGGTGGCAGTGGTATCTCCGGTGTAGGGGCACTCCTGGATGCTGACGGTGACGGCAGTATCCTTGACGACGTGGCAGGATTCCTGCTCAAGAGCGGCAGCCAGACCCAGTCAAGGGGTGGCGGCCTCCTCGGTTCAATTCTCGGGGGGATCACCCGCCGCAGGTAGACCACGTCACCATGAAACAGCCGGTACTTTTCCTGTCTGTTCTCCTGGTACTCTGGATAGCCGGTGCATCATACTGGTATGTATGCAAGA
>CAZOHL010000011.1:0-39026 GCA_964579645.1 uncultured Rikenella sp.
GTCGGCAACCCTTTTTATGAAGTATTCGAGCCAGCAATAATAATTCCCGCCGATTGTAAGTGATTCACTTCCCCATTTGTACCACTGCCATTCGTTGGCAGGAACCGGGCCTGTGAGTTTGATTTCCGGAAATCTCTCACGGGCTTTCTTCGCCACTGCGAAATATGAATCCATGAATGCTGAGGCAGACAGCAGCGAGGGCATTACGTCGTCATGTGTGCCATTCCATATCTCCGGCTCATTATCCATGCTCCAGTAGAGGAGCTTGTTTTTATCAAGGCCCAGGCCTCCCGGCCCGAACCAGTGGTTAAGAATATCCGTTGTTGAATCGGCCGGCCAGTTCACCAGGTAGAGGTCAGGATTGCCGTTCACAAGCGCCTGGGAGCCGCCGGCGGGATTCACCTGTCCGCCCCCGGCGAGGTTCTGGCTCACGCCGCTCCACCAGTTCGATCCGTTGTATGACCAGTCGTTGAAGTTGTTGTTTTTGTTGCCTGCGGCCTTCCCGATAAGCTGGAACGCCCACATTACCTGCAGTCCCGGCATCCGGGCCTGTATGTCCTGCGATGCGAAGTCCCAGCTGTGACCATATACATTGTTGTACCAGTCGGGGTGGCTTCCCAGTTTTCTGCGCCAGTTGTATTTGGTTGCGTTGTTGCCGCCGTTTTCGCGCGCAAAGCGAAGACCTGCTTCCTTATACAGGTTGATATTGTCTGCCGTGGTGGGTTTAACGGGGTCATCAGATATGTTATTGTTCCGGCCGAATATGTATGACGAGACGGGCCTGCGGCCTTCGCTGGCGTTTACCTGGACGGTTATCGTCTGTGCTTTTGCTGCCCCGACACAGAGCAGGAGGATTATACCAAGAAGTGATAATTTGCTCATTAAGGCTGGAGAGGTTTTGTTGTAGATCCCATAGAAAATTCAAGGATATTAAATTAGATATTTTTTGTGACCTGATGAGTGTTCCCTGCATACGGCCACTCAGACAGTGACGATTATCTTTCCCCTGAAGCCGCCTCGCATTGCGAGGTCAAATGCATCGGAGGCCCGTTCAAGCGGAAAAGTATTTTCAATAACAGGTCTGAGACTTCCTTCTGAACAGAGTCTCTCAAGCTCGCGCCAGTCTTCATCAAGTGACCGCATGTTTGCCGACATCAGCTTTCTGCCGTGGAGTATCCGTGTCACAGCTATTGCCATGTATGGGGGTGGGATGAACAGGGTGGAGGCATAGGCGCCGCCGGGCTTCAGGAGCCGGTGAACCTTCCAGATCTTCATGTGACCATGGGCATCGAAGACAGCGTCAAATTTCCTGCCTGATGAAAAAAGATCGACGGCGTTGTGATCGATTGTCTCACTGGCCCCAAGTTTAAGTGCCAGTTCTGCGTTGGCAGGGCTGCAAGTGGCAGTCACCCTGGCTCCGTATGCTCTTCCAATCTGAATTGCAAAATGACCTACTCCCCCGGTACCGCCAGTTACAAGCACTTCAACCACGGTTTTATCCCGGGTCCCTGTTCTGCCACCGGCAATTACCTCCGTCCCTTTCCTTACGCCGCATTTTCTCATTGCGTTGAGTGCAGTCAGAGCCGCCACAGGCAGTGATGCAGCCTCGCTGAATGACATTCCTTCGGGGATGAGCCTGACCCTGTTTTCTTCAACTGCACGCAGTTCGGCCATAGCCCCGCCGCGGTCAAAAAGAATTGATTTCGAGCCATACACTCTCTGCCCCTTTGAAAATGCCGTCACCCCGGGCCCGGTCTCCCTGACAATACCTGCAAAATCGGCTCCAAAGATACGAGGGAAACGGAAGCCGGTTACCACCCTCGCATCACCCCGCCTGATCTTCCAGTCGACCGGGTTGATTGATACAGCCTTTACCTCAGCAAGTACCTGACCAGGGCCGGCAACAGGGTCAGGCAGTTCGCCATAGACAGAAGCCTCCGAATTGCCATAAGCTTTTGAGTAGTATGCTTTCATAATTACTTTTAGTGATCAGAAGACAAAACTATGGATTATTTGTTCAGGAGCTGGCCTGGTCACGTCGGATCACACCGGGCGGCGACTTCTGTGCTCAGGATCGCAGGGAAGACTAAAGGCAACAGGGAATTCAGGCAGCCTGACCGGGTACGGAAATATTTAAAAAGACGCTAGTACATTACAAAAAGTAATTTATAATTGCATAAATGTAATTTATACATTACATTCGTATCAAATTTTAAAACCGGATGCTATGAAAACAAAATTGCTTTTGCCGAATCAGTTCAAGAAGGTTGGATGGATAATCCTGATCCCTTCAACCCTGCTTGGCCTGTATGTAATTATTTCAGATAATACATTTGATTTTCTGAATGTCAGGGTATTTACAATTTATAACAAGTCATTTCTGTTTGACTCGAGCGAGACAGTCCGTTTTGGTTTTATCGGGCACAATCTCACAAATACTGTTGCAGGCGTACTCTTCATAGTGGGTGCCATGTTCGTGGCCTTCTCGAGGGAAAAATCTGAAGATGAATTTATTGCAAAAATCAGGCTTGAGTCGTTGCTTTGGGCAACCTATATCAACTACGCAATTCTGCTTTTCTGTTTCCTGTTTTTCTATGAGTATGAATTTCTCTATGTGATGATATTCAATATGTTTACCATTCTGATTATCTTCATCATCCGTTTTTATTATATGCTTCACAGAGCCAAAAAATCGCTGAGTCATGAAAAACAGTCTTAAGGTCGAGCGGGCAATAAAGAATATCACACAGGAGGAGCTGGCCAGGGAGATAGGTGTGACAAGGCAGGCGATAAATTCAATTGAGCTCGGGAAGTATGTGCCATCGACGGTTCTTGCCCTGAAGCTGTCAGAGTTTTTTGGCAAACCCGTAAATGAACTGTTCAGCCTGGAAGAGGGCGATTAATGTCTGCTTTTGTGATCTTCAGCCCGATGCTGAAGCTGACACCGCTCATGTCCTGGCCGGGATGATTAAACATGCCTTCACAGAATTTCTGCGGCAAAAAACAGGTTTTCTCTATTTAAGCGTAAACTTGAATGGGAGAGCGAATTCAAAATCTTTCTCTTTGAATTCAGGAATATCAAGACTCCCTATCATGCCTGCAACACGCAGACATTCAGCCTTTACTGCCGCTGATCCTGGGATGGGTGTATCATCAGGTTTTATTGGCCCCGTTAAGTAATCAAAAGGGCCTTTTCATTATTCAGCGCCTGCCGCAGGTGCTAATAACCACCTTCCTGGGCCTGGGAGGGACAATCCCCATTGCGATGCCCCTTGTAAACAAAACAATAAACATGTCTCTCCTGAATCCGCTGTCACCCCTGGCGGTGACAGGCTGGTGGGCAATTACGGCCCTCGGTGCCCTCGCGGGCGGACTTCTGATCTTCATCTTCGAGCTATGGGAGGCAAAAAGAGGATTCAGATCATGGACGGTTCTTGCACATGGCGAAGGTAACATGTTTATTCCTCCGTTCCGGAGCATATTGTGGTGGATTCCTGTGAGCCTGGTGATACTGATTGCAGGGCTGGCAGCGGCGGTAACCATACTTAAATGAAATGTTGCCCTGAACCAGTTGTAAATTTCTGTTTTGATGATGCTGTTCGTTGTTCTAATGATAGTTGCTTCCGGCTATTGCCGTTCCATTTCAGTTTAATTTTAAGGTATCCTTGACGAAAACAGAAAAAAGTTCATAATTAAGGAAAACAAATAGTACTATATTTGGCTTCAAACATGTTATTGTGGGGGAGGTTTCTATTGTTGGCGATGCAGATTTGATGAGCGATATCAAAGCTGGCAACATGAGGTCGTTTGACCAGCTTTATAAAAGATATTCAAAAAGACTTTTAAACTTCTCCCTTTCTATTGTCAAATCCAGGGAAGAAGCAGAAAATATTGTTCAGGAGGTGTTTCTCGCATTATGGATTAACAGGGATAAAATCAGTCACGATGCTTCAGTCAGGTACTATGTCTTCACGATAGCCTATAATACCTCCATCTCGGCACTGCGCAGGAAAGCAAAGGATGACAAATTCTTTGAACAATTAAAAGACATGCAGGATTCGAGCGTCGAACAGGAAGATCTCCAGACTGAGTATTCTGATCTTCAGGGGAAGCTTACTGAAATACTGGATTCGTTACCGGCCAGGCAGAGGGAAATATTCATTCTTCACAAGGTAAATGGCCTTAAGTATCAGGATATTGCCTCAAAACTTAACATCTCGGTAAACACGATAGAGAATCATATGTCAAGAGCTCTGAAAACAATCAGAAGCAAACTTGGAAAAAACTCACTGTCTGCAACCATCTTCTTTTACCTGTTATTCATCTGATATTTTTTTTTCTTACCAGGTAGTGGTAAGCGGGATTTCTCCGTCTTAGATTATGTAATCAGGCCGGTCATCCAATTATTGTTGATCATGCTATTTTCTGAGTAAATAAGAAATGAACAGGGAATTACTAGACAAATATCTTAATAACAGATGCTCTGTAGATGAGCTTAAGCAGGTCCTTGCATGGTTTGATAGTCAGGATAACCAGGAAGAAGCAAAGGACTATTTCCGGATGATCTGGGAAACCATAGGAGAGGACCGTTATTCCTCAGAAACAGATTATGATTCAATACTTGATGCAATTCATCATAAGATCAATCTGCGGAAGTCTGAAGATATCCCAACCAGGGAAGAAGTAATTATCAAACGAGGCCGATGGGGCGATTATTTAAGATATTTCAGAAATGCAGCAGCAATTCTTTTGATCCCGGTAATGGGATTCACTTTCTATTTCTTTTCAAAGTATAACAGTGTCCGCACTGATAAATCAATCTCCGCGGTTTCATTTAATGAGGTCTATTCCTCAGTGGATGCTATTACGAAGGTGCTGTTGCCTGACAGCAGCGTGGTGTGGCTGAACCACAGCAGTTCATTACGTTACCCCTCAATATTCGACAGGAAGAACCGGAATGTGGAGTTGAAGGGTGAAGGCTATTTTGAGGTCGCATCCAATCCTGAGAGGCCATTCGTGGTATCAGTGGATAACATTAATGTTGTGGCTGTCGGAACGACGTTTAATGTTATGGCATACCCGGAGGAGAACAGAATTGAGACATCCCTGATTGAGGGCAGGGTGGAGTTTCATCTGACGTCAGAAAAAAAGAGCAGTACTGTCCTGGAAATGAAGCCTGAAGACGTGTTGATTTATTCCAGGGAAAACGGAGAACTGATCAGGCTGACAATAAAGGATGACCGTTACTTCTCATGGAAGGACGGGAAACTTGTCTTTACAGCAGAGCCGATGTCTGAAGTTGTTAAAAAGCTTAACCGGTGGTTTAATGCTGATATTAAAATACTGGATCCCCGGGTTGAGGGATTGACTCTGACAGCAACTTTCATAAATGAAAACCTCACTCAGGTTCTTGATCTGATCTCAATGGTATCTCCGGTTAAATACGCTCTTTCTGACAGAGATATCAGCAGTGACGGGACTTTCACGAGAAGGGAAGTCACCTTAAGCTACAGGGATGAATGAAATGTAACAAGTATATAAAAAATGACCAGCCTATGAAGCATACCGCATTTTAAAAGGAAGCGGGACAGTATTGGCCTACTGCCCCGCCAGACTAAGTACTTTTTGAAGCAAAACTTACAGTTAACTTAATCCATTCAAATTTATGAAAAAACTCGATCATTATGAAAAGAGCTCATTCATAGTCTTTTCTAAACGAACGATAAGAATTATGAGACTCACACTTTTTCTCTCACTGTTTACCGTCTGTCAGCTTTGGGCAACAGAAACTTACTCACAAATCACTAAAATAACGGTAAATCTTGAAAATCAGAGAATTGCCGACGTTTTGCTCGCTGTGGAAAGCCAGAGCGAGTTTTATTTCCTGTATAGCCCCAAACTTATTGATGTAGAAAGGACAGTAACAATTGCTGTTGAGAAGCAACCAATTTCAGAAATACTTAAGGAGATTTTTGGCGATGATGTGAAATATGCTGTATATGACCGCCAGATTATTCTTACACCGGCAAATGATGCCGGATTGCTTGAACAGATTCAGATCCGGAGACTGACAGGGAAAGTTATGGACAATGAGGGAGAACCTCTTCCCGGTGTCTCTGTGGTTGTAAAAGGAACTACAAAGGGTACAGCTACTGATGCGGATGGCTTATTCCAGATTGATGTCCCGGCTGAAGGCGAGGTCCTGATTTTTACTTTTATCGGAATGAAACGTCAGGAAATTGAAATCGGAAATCAGACTTCGATTAATGTAACGATGGAGGAAGGAGACCTTGAGCTTGATGAGGTAGTAGTTATAGGTTACGGTGTCCAGAAGAAGAGAGACCTGACCGGAGCGGTATCTGCAATCGCTTCTGATGAGATCAATTCTCTTCCGGTTACAGGGGTGCAGCAGGCACTACAGGGACAGGCTTCAGGAGTCATGATCACCCAGAATCACGGTGCTCCGGGCGCAGGTATACAGGTAAGAATCCGGGGTGTCGGAACAATTGGGGACAGTGATCCGCTCTATGTTATTGACGGTGTCCCCACCAAGGAAGGAATCAATAACCTTAATACATCTGATATCGAATCAATAAGCATTCTTAAGGATGCTGCAGCATCTGCAATTTATGGAACCAGGTCGTCAAACGGAGTCATACTGATAACTACTAAAAGGGGTAAGGCAGGTGTTACCGACGTTGTGTTCAACTCACAGTACGGCATGCAGAAAATATCAAATAAACTCGATCTCCTGAATGCTGAACAGTACGCTGATATCTGTGACGAGGCCCTTGCAAATGCCGGATTATCAACTGTCTGGAACAACTCGGTATCAGGTGTAGGTACTGACTGGCAGGATGTTGTATTTCAGAATGCCACCTATCAGAAATATGATCTTACAGTAAGTAAAGGCAGTGAAAACACACAATTCCTCCTTGGTGCCGGTTACCTGGGTCAGGAAGGTACTGTCAGATACTCCGGGCTTGACAGGTATAATATCCGTTTCAATATTGACTCAAAAGTAAATAACAGGCTCAATGTGGGAGCCAATCTGAACCTTGCCAGGACAGATGAAGATATGATTGATGTGGAAATAAACGGTGTTGTGAGATCAGCACTTTTCCAGCCTCCCACAGTTGAAATTTACAATCCTGACGGATCATATGCCGGTCCTGGTGCAAACGAAGGTGATGCCCAGAATCCGCTGGGAATGGCTGACAGATCTGACAAATCAAGTCAGAACAACCTTGCCTTCGGGAATATCTTCGGAGAATATTCTATACTTCCAAACCTGAAGTTCCGGTCCAGCCTCGGAGTTAATATCTATTCAACATTAACCCGCGATTTTGACCCTACTTTTTCTGAGGGTAATGCAAACAGGACCACCAACTCTCTTATGCAGACCAGCGTTAATTATTCTGATATCATTTGGGAGAACACCCTCAATTTCAAACCTCAGATAGGTGAGTCTGTTAAACTGGACATCCTTGCCGGGAACACAATTGAGTCTTCAAAGAACCTGTTAATGAGCGGCTACCGCGAAGGATTCGCCGGTAACATGGACTTCCTCCAGTATCTTGACGGAGGTTCATTTAATGATAAAGCAAGAGGAAATCTTTATGAGTGGTCACTTGCATCGTTCTACGGAAGGGCAAGTGTAGACATAAAAGGGCGCTACCTTATGTCTGCCAACGTCAGGGTAGACGGCTCATCACGGTTCGGAAAGAGCAACCGGTGGGGTACCTTCCCTTCAGTATCTCTTGGTTGGAGGGTTTCCGATGAACCATTTTTCAATGTCGGATTTATAAATGAACTCAAACCAAGGTTTTCTTGGGGAAGCCTCGGTAACCAGGATATAGGTTTGTATGCTTTTTCAAGCAACCTGTCACAGGTATTTTATACAATTGGCAGCCCTCAGATACCACAGGTGGGATATGCGCCTTCCTCTGACTTTAACCCTGATGTCCGGTGGGAGACCACCACTCAAACTAACCTGGGCCTTGATCTGACAGCGTTTGATAACAGACTTACTGTTACAATTGACAGGTATTCAAAAATTACTTCAGATATGTTGCTCACGCTTCCTCAGCCGTCGACATCAGGGTTCGGCAGTACCGGCTGGGAAAACCTGGGCAAGGTTAGTAACAAGGGATGGGAGTTCTTTGCCGGATGGAAAGAATATATCGGCGACTTCAGCTATGGAATTGCAGCCAATCTGTCAACTCTAAAGAACGAAGTACTCAACCTTGGAGGCAGCAGCGAGCCAATCACGAATAATATCTTTTTCGACCTTGCAACACGGACTGAAGAAGGGCATTCAATACGTGAGTTTTACGGGTATGTGGCTGACGGGGTTTTCCAGAACCAGGCAGAGATTCTTGCTCACAAGATTCAACCGGATGCCGTTCCGGGCGACATAAGGTTTAAGGACATAAGTAATGACGGAGAGCTTACAAGTGATGACCGGACATTTATTGGTAATCCATATCCTGACTTTTTCTATGGTTTGAATTTGAGTGCCGGTTACAAAAATTTCGACATTTCAGCACTCTTCCAGGGACAGTACGGGAATGAAATCTATAATGGCGCAGCTTTCTGGCTGACAAACTCAGGGTACAACTACAACAAGAGCACCCAGATACTCAACAGATGGACAGGACCCGGCACAAGCAACACGGAACCCAGGGTAACCACTCTGGATAACAACCAGAATGCCAGGGCATCATCAAGGTATATTGAGGATGGTTCATACTTCCGTCTGAAGGACCTTCAGGTTGGATACACATTACCCGAAGATGTACTGAACCGGATAAATATTTCCAGGTTAAGGATATATTTTGCTTCACATAACCTCTGGACCCTTACTGATTATACAGGTTATGACCCTGAAGTCGGGGCCTCACGCACAGCCGAGAAGACTGTCGGTTTTGATGAAGTCACATACCCGCAGAGCAAAAGTTTCCTTGTCGGTCTGAATGTTACATTTTAATGATATGAAAGGAATTGATATGAAAAGAAATAAAATACTATACGGTTTGCTGGCATTCTTAATTCTCTTTGCCACTTCTTCATGCGAGGATTTTCTTGATAAATCACCGAACGGAACACTTACTTCAGCCAACTTCTACAGGAATGAAGCTGATGCCAATGCTGCCATAAATGCTGCCTATGAAATACTAACCGATTTCTGGGTAAAAAGTATCGCCTTTGAAAAGGATATCCCTTCTGATGACGCAGTAAAAGGACAGGGCGTTGACCTTGGTGCATTGACTACTCTGGATAACCTGAATCTTAATCCAGCTGATACACCTCCTACTATCTACTGGCAGTTGTATTACAGGGGGATTTACAGGACTAATCTTGTTATAAAGTATGTCCCTGATATTGAAATGGATAGTGAGACAAAAGACAGGATCATAGGAGAAGCTCATTTCCTCCGTGCATTTTACTATTATAACCTTGTAATCCGTTTTGGAGGTGTTCCTCTTGTAATTTCTCCGGTTAGTGAAGATATGTATCCGGTAAGGGCATCCGCCGGTGATACATGGAAGCTGATTGAAGATGACCTTATAGTGGCCTCTGAGCTGCTGCCTGCAAAAAGTGAATACACTGCAGCTAATGTAGGAAGGGTAAGCCAGGGATCAGCCCAGGCATTGCTTGGTATTGCCAGTCTTTTCCAGGAGAAGTGGCAGGCAGCCTATGATGCATTCGGATCTGTAATACGTTCCGGGGAGTACTCATTGCAGCCGGATTTCGGTGACATCTTTAAGCCTGAGTCTGATAACGGCAGGGAGGTTGTATTTGAAACTCAGTTCCAGGGAGGCGGTCCTTACGGAAACGGGTATAATTTCTGGGTAAGGCCGAGGAACGGCAGTACCATCTTTGGTCTTGGTTTTTGCCTTCCAACCCAGGATCTTGTTGATGAGTTCGAAGAATCGGATCCCAGGCTGAGGTATACTGTAATCAGGCCGGGTGATATTATTTCGGACGAAGTCAGCAGTTTCCCCTTTGAAGCTGCCTGGGCTCCTGAAACAGGCTATTCATGTGGCAAATATATCGTTGATATACCTGTCGGCACCAACGCCGAGCGGCATGAACAGAATCAGAAGAATATACGGTATGCAGAGGTACTGTTAGGCTATGCAGAGGCTGCATTTCGTCTGCAGAAACCTGACGAGGCAGTTGACAAAATCAATGATGTAAGGGAAAGGGCCAGGGGCGGCAACAGCTCTATTCTGCCTGATGTTGAAGTTACTGATGATATTTTTGCAGCAATTGTCCACGAACGGAGAGTTGAGCTTGCCCTGGAAGGTAAAAGGTATTTCGATCTTGTAAGATGGGGTCTTGCGGAAGAACAACTGGGTTCCTTGGGATACAAGGCTTCAAGAAATGGACTGTATCCTGTGCCTCAGTCAGAGATGGATTCAAATCACAACCTTGTCCAGAATCCGGGTTATACCCAATAATAATCAGTTATTGCTTTTCAGAAAAAGGAAGAGATTTTTTCTCTTCCTTTTTTAAGTGCATTCCGTGCAGAATCAGGTTCGTATTATTTTCTGCCGGTCTCCGAAAGGCAGGCCACCTGTCATGGATGAAACAGATTCCTTCCGGATTCGGGTTCGTGAACCAAGAGAATTTTTTTACCACAAATGTTTTAAGATATGAAAAAAGACCAACTTAAATATATTCTCCTCACCTTCATTTTGATTTTTGCAGAGATCATGACTTCGGCCCAGGATAACGGCTGGTGTATCAGTGCTGACAGGATGGAAAACTACACCGGTATTGCGGTTGGTAATGGCCGGATAGGCATAGTTTCGTCTCCAATGCCATTCGAATCTGAACTTGTAATTCTCAATAATGTATATGACAATGAGCTACCGCTTGGCGTCAGCAAAATACTGGCCGGAATGAATTTTCTGAATCTGAAGATCGAAATTGACGGACAGGAAATAACCCCTGACAGGATTCAGAACTGGCGTCAGATCCTGTTTATGAAGGAGGCATTTTTAAGGACCACTTTCTCATTCGAAAACAAGGCATCATTTACATGTGACCTTTATGCTCTCAGAAACCTGCCATTTGCCGGTTACATGGACATCACAGTTCAAGCCCTCAAGGATGTCAGAATCAAGGTGACAGGCAGGATAATCACACCCCTGGATTACAGGAAGCCCTCCGCCACCTTTGAGACGCTGAGGGACCTTGAGGTGACAATGCCATTTATCCAGACTGTTGCCGCCAGCAGGGAGGGGAAGCATGTTGTTGCAACATCAGCTACATTCGTCTGGCATTCCTTTGACTCCACAAATGAATTGCTCCGCCCTCAGTTAACCCATGAAAATGCGGGTGAATACACCAATTTGCTGTCCTTTCAATCAGACCTTAAAAAGGGAACTGCATATTCATTTGCCTGGGCAGGTGCTGAGTGTACAACGAAGGACTTTTCTGACCCTGTTTCGGAATCTGAACGGCAGGTAATAAATATGCTCCTTACTCCCCGCGAGGATATTATTTCCGCTCACAGGAGGCTGTGGGAGGATCTGTGGAGGGGAGATATTGAGATTGAAGGCGACCTCAGTTCGCAGCAGGATATCCGTCTGGCACTTTATCATCTTTATTCTTTCGGGAGGGAGGGTACCGGATTGAGCATTCCACCAATGGGCCTTTCATCTCAGAATTACAACGGACATATTTTTTGGGATTCCGAACTCTGGATGTTTCCCCCGATGTTGTTACTGAACAGGGGTATAGCAGAATCTATGATAGATTACAGAATTGACAGGCTTGATCCTGCAAAATTCAAAGCTTTTGCATATGGTTATAAAGGGGCCATGTTTCCATGGGAGAGTGACGACACCGGTGAAGAGGCCACACCTCCCTTTGCGCTTACCGGTACGTTCGAACATCATATTACCTCCGATATAGCAATAGCTGCCTGGAATTATTACAGAGTATCAGGCGACAGGCAGTGGCTTGAATCCAGGGGATATGAACTTTTGAAGCAGATTGCAGAGTTCTGGATCAGTCGCGTTTCACAAAACAGTGATGGCAGCTATTCAGTCCGAAAC
Organism: uncultured Rikenella sp.; assembly: GCA_964579645.1. Lineage (GTDB taxonomy): Bacteria > Bacteroidota > Bacteroidia > Bacteroidales > VadinHA17 > SR-FBR-E99. The sequence goes on from CAZOHL010000011.1 coordinate 12,072, forward strand.
GTTGTAGGGGCCAATGAGTTTGCTCATAATGTTGATGACAATGCTTTCACGAACGGATCTGCAATAACCTGCCTCAGGTTTGCCGTGCAGGCTGCCTCCGTTTTGGGGAAGACAGCCCCGATCGAATGGGAAAAAGTCGCAGATAACCTGGTTATCTGCAGGTTCCCTGATGGAACCACCAGGGAGCACAGCAATTATGACGGTGAAAGGATAAAGCAGGCAGATGCCAACCTGCTGGCTTATCCGCTGGAAATTATCACAGACCCTGAAGCAATACTTCAGGATCTGAAATACTATGAACCAAAACTGGCAGAGGAAGGCCCTGCCATGAGCAAATCGGTTCTTGCATTGCTTTATGCACGCCTCGGGGATCCGGAAACAGCCTACCGTCTGTTCCGGGAGAGTTATATGCCAAATAAGCGTCCGCCTTTCGGGGCATTGGCTGAGACAGCTATGAGCAATAATCCTTATTTCGTCACAGGAGCCGGAGGTATGCTGCAGACTGTTATTTTCGGATTTGGCGGGTTACATATCACAGATGATGGTATCACCCAGCTTAACCCCGTTCTTCCCCGCAAATGGAAATCCCTTACTATTAAAGGTGTAGGAAAGGAACAAAAAACATTTGTGATAAAGAATCATTGAGAGAATCAGATCTTAGTAACATAGATCAGAGGATAGGATAAAAAAGGCCGGTGTTTCGATCCGGCCTTCACCTGTCAACCGTGAGATTTCAGTCTATTTCCTGCCTGCTTTTGTGATCTTCAGCCCTATGCTGAAATTGACACCGCTCATGTCCTGGCTGGTGAGATGGGTCATGTCAACATACTCATTGCCCGGATCAATGCCGCTGACAAACCTGTACCCGGCCCCGGCAACCAAAGCAATACCTTCACTCAGGTTGACTTCTATATTCACACCGGGCTCTGTCATCATGAACCTTTCGCCGGAAATGTTCCAGAAGTTGTCAAACAGGCTGCTTTTAGGATTCTCATAGTCTTTGGTGGAGCCCCAGGCAACAACAAGCTGTGCACTCATGTGGACCATCCTTGACGGATAAGCCACCACCTGCGCTATTCCGCCGAAATAACCGTAGTTGACCGTCGGATGTGTCAGGTTGACACTGCCTGTAATACCGAGTGTGAAAGTGCGGTTGATCATCACACCGGTGTAACCGCCGATTGATACGCCGGTCTTTCCCTGGATCGAACTTATCCTTGCTTCAGGAGCCCAGACAGAGGTGTAACTTACATCCGGACCGAGGAGCGTCCTCTCAGGCTTTGATTCCTGTGCCCTTGCAGACAGTGATACTGATACGAGGATCAGTGCAAGCATCACAGCACATGCAGTCTTGCTGCCGCTGAATTTTCCGTTTTTTACTTCATTTGTTTTCATGACTTTGAATTTATTAGTTGGTGATTTGAATTGAGGTTTCATTCCGAATAGTACCCGGGTCACATTGAAAGGCCTTATCAGGAACCAGTATACTGACACTATGAAGATCAGTGAGGAGGCCATGATCAGGGCAACTTTCAACAGTACCGGTATTTCAAGCCTTACAACCAGGTACCCGGTAACCACAAGTACAGGCTGGTGGAGGAGATAGAAGGGATAGATTGCCTCGTTGGCCGTTTTCCTGAAAGGTGTGTTGCGGTCGAGATACTTCCTGCCATAACCTGTGACAGCCACCGCACATGTCCAGCTCATCACGATAGAGGCCACATCATAGGCCACCTCGGCAGCCCTGACAGACTCAACCTTTCCCCGTACAAGAAGCATCACAACCATCATCAGGGCAGTCTCAGCCAGGTAGAGCCTTCTGTGTCTTGTCATCGCCCCGGCGATGCTGCGGACAGGAAGCAATATAAATCCCGACAGGAAGAATATTAGATAATAAGTAATTGTTGCCCAGTCGTTTACCAGATCATGCGTCTCCTGCTCGAAGAAATTGCGGAGGATAACCTGGGAGATTAACAGGGGGATAATGACGAGATTAAGTCCGAACGGTTTTGTGAATGTGTGCTCCAGGTTCCCGACAATTGCCATGAACCTGCTGCTTCGGAGAATGTTCAGGAACGGTGAAATAATGAGGGCTATTACAAACAGGTAGACAATGAACCAGAGATGATGCCAGCTGAAGTTGCCTTTGGGGTAGATTCCATCAAACATATGAGTGTAGAAGGTAAAGATGGAGCTGTACTGGTCGATTTTCTCGATATACACCTGTACGGGCACGAGGATGAAAATGCCGGCCACAAGGGGTATAAGAAGCCTTCTTGCACGTTCAAGGAGGTACCGGCCTGCGGAAATGTTTTTCAGGGCGTACCATGTGCCGGCGCCTGAGATCATGAACAACAGCGGCATGCGCCAGTTATGGAGGAAAGTCATGAAATGCTTCAGCAGCCCACCGTACTGGACATCATTCTTTACATGCCACTCCCATGTATTGAATATCATCCCCAAGTGAAACAGGTATACACTTATTATCAGAAGGATTCTCAGCCAGTCGATGTAATACTGGCGGTCTGACCTGTGTTCAATTTCGTTTGCCATTGCTGTCAATTTTTTGTTTTCATGGCAAACATAAAACCGGCATTTCCCCCGGAACGACTCAGCCTATCGGATCGATGTGCGCGCCTATAGGCACACACGGAAGACGTTCGCCGCAGGCAATGTAAATATCAGAAATACAATAGGATGTGCTTAGTCAGGCGATTTCCTGTATTCAGAGGGAGTTTTTGAGGAATATTTCTTAAAAGCAGAATTAAAGGAAGATTTTGAGTTGTAACCGACAAGTTCGGCAAGCTCCTCGACAGTAATTTTTCCCTGTTTATCCTGCCTGATGAGTTTCTTCGCGTGCTCCACGCGGTAAAAGGCAAGCATCTCGAAAAAATTCCTGTTCATTTTTTCGTTTATCACCTGTGAGACATGGTGGGGTGATTCATTTATCTGTCTTGCAAGGCCTGCGAGTGAGGCGAGGCTGTTAGTGAAATAGCTGCCTTCCTCCATCTCCCTTCTGATCTTTTTGAGGATCTCCTCCTTGTTTGCATCAGAGAGTGATGACTTGCGGTATTTCACTGCAGGGAAGAAGAGGAAGGATGCAGGGGAGTCAAAATAGTCGGACCTGTTTAGGATCTGCCACGTCGTTGCATATATCATGAATGAAACATACGTTGCTATCAGGTAACCGCCTATGTCGCTCCTCATCCCGAAAAGAATCTTGGTGAGGATCATTATCGAGATGAGTATCAGGATGTGTATCACCGAGTTCCGCAGAACCCTGAGCATTGTGTTTTCAGTCCTGACGAAGGATTCTCCCGATGACCTGAACTTCATTACAACAGCCCTGGCTGACATGAAAATATAAACAGCCAGTTGCAGTAGCATAAGGTGGTTGACGAATCGCCTGAATCCGAGAGGGTCATCGGAAATGCTATCAACCCATGGAAGGTAGCCCCAGTCGGGGTGCTTGGTCTGAATGTATGAATTATACTTATTCCCGTCAGGCTGTACAAAGGCGAAGATCATATAGAGCGTCCAGAAGAAGAAGGGGATGAAGTGTATCCAGGTCTTTCTTTTTGAGTCGGGATTGAGGCAGGTCCATATATAGAAGTAAAAGAGCGGGGCGAAAGCAAAATTGAAGGATTCACTGAAGTTTGTCAGCCAGAGCGCCCTGACGATGAGGCCGGTGTTATTGAGCCACTCCTCGAAGATTGCCAGTGAGATACTGATGAGGAACAGCCCCTGGTAGAGGTTGGCCTTCCGGTTGCCTCCGGAGTTCTTTATGAAGAACCATGACAGGAGGAGCCCCTGGAAGACACCCAGGAAGATTATGACGTCAAAAACGCCGATGTGGATATCTGTTCTCATTCATGCTGTTCATTTGATCAGCCGGAATCCTATTCAATCTTCCTGATCAGCGTACTGCCGTCGGTGAAGCCGGTCACCCTGTTTTCCCCGTCAACCTGGAACTTCATCTCACCCTGCGACTCCCTGACAAAGAAATCAGTATCAGAGGTGAAGTAAATATTCAGCCATATGCCGGGATAGGGGCTGATAAGCAGTTTCTTCCCTTCCCTTTTTACAGTCAGCTTTGAATTGTTAATCTCATATGTGCCGGCATACCTGTCAAGGATAGCTTCGTCAACATCCGTCACTTTCTTATATACAGGTTTGTAGTAATCTTTCCATCCATAGACCGTGGCAACGCTGTTGGCCACCTCGGAGCTGAGTGATCCGTTATCGGAATTGGTCATAATAACCATCCCGTTGCCGTTGATGACATCGCCGACATAATAGCAGGTGAAGCCTTCGTTGCCTCCGCTGTGCGAGAAATAGAGGACTGAATCCTTCCCGCGAACAAACACTCCAAGAGCTGCATCTTGCATTACCGGCGTCAGCCTCAGTTTCGTAAACTCAGGAGTTAGCACCTTGCCGGATTTACCATTGTACGAAAGAGCAGTTTCAATAATGTACCTGCAAAGGTCGGTGGGGCTGGTCCACAGTCCTGCCGGCGCCTGTTCCGGATAGATATGGTATTTGCCTTTTACCGGTGTGCCGTCTGCCTTGTAACCCGTTGCAAGCAGGGTGGTGTCTGTGCCAACAGGCGGCTGTTTGTATGTGCTTGATTTCATTCCCATCGGATCAAGGACGTTTTTCTGCATGTACTCATCATAGGGCAGGCCTGTGACATCGGTCACTATCAGCTGGGTTATTGTAGTGCCTCCGCCTGAGTAGACCACGCTGGAATCAGGTTTCATGAAGGAACGGACTGCCCCGGTGTTCGCAGGCTTCTGCCCGTCAAGGATCTGTTGAACCGAAGGGATACTGTCACCCATGGCATAACCGGGGAACCCATGAATTGTCAGTCCGGCCGAATGACTGAGAAGGGCGGCAAGGGTTACGGGCCTGCCGCCGGAGACACTGTCATAGGGGAATTTCCATGATTTAAGGTACTGATTTATATCGGTATGGAGATCCAGTTTCCCGTCCTGCACCAGTTTCAGGACACCCACTCCGTTGAGTGACTTGCTGATTGATGCTGCCTGGAACAGTGTTTTCTCCGTCACCGGTCGCTTTTCGGAGGCATCGGCCCAGCCATAGCTTTTTGCCCAGTCGATCTCATTGTTGTGCACCACCGCGATGCTTACGCCTGTTATGTTGTGGTGTTTCATCCTGTCCTGGAGATTCCAGACGGTATCATATTGGGTTTTCACCCAGTCACCAAGGTTGTTTTCGACCTGTCTTATTTTCTCAAGCGTTGCGGCAGAATACTCTTTCTGTGCCGTTGACCGGCAGCCGGTGATGAAGATGGTCAGCAGAACTGCTGAGTGGAAATAAATGCAGATATGTTTCATGGCAGCAGGATTTCAAAGGGGTTATCTTACAAACAAATTTATGAATTACACATGACTGAAAATTCATATTGCCGATAAATATGATTCGCTTAACTTTAATCGTGTTCAGATTCTGAAGAGATATGAGAGGGATAAACAAATTGTTTGGCATCGCCGTCAGCCTGACCCTTGTGTCATGTTCGGCCGCCAACAGGGGGTCGCAGGAGAATACGAGGAAATATAACGTCGGGTTCAGGGTGGTGACCATGGAGGTAAACACCGGCGGTACCGCGAAGAGTCTCGATGTGGCTGTCTGGTATCCGACGGCGGCTGAGCCGAAGAACTACTGCTATTCGGGTCCGGCTTACGGACAGGTGGCTCCGGGTGCGGCTCCGCTGACGGACAGCGGCACCTTCCCGATGCTGGCATTCTCGCACGGTTACGGCGGGTGCGGACTGGCATCATCGTTCTTTACCGAGGAACTGGCATCAAGGGGATGGATAGTTGCATGTCCCGATCATCATGACAGCCACAATGCTGCCCGGTCGGCTACGGGGCCGAACAGGAATCTTGACCGCCAGGGTCTTATTGACGGGGCCAGGGATATAGTGAGTACCACTCCTGACGGACGGGGCAGGTTCATGTACCGCCCTGATGAGCTGGAGGCCACAATCAACGGGATGATATCCTCAAGTCTGTTCGGAACCCTGATCGATACATCTCGGATCGCTGCAGGGGGGCATTCATTCGGTGGATTCACCTCCATTTCGCTCTGCGGGACCATACCAGGGTATCATGACCGCAGGATAAAGGCGTTACTTCTCTTTTCCACGGGGGCGGCAGCATACCTCCTGACGGAGGAAGAGCTCTCGCGCGTGCAGGTACCTTCGATGCTCATGATGGGTCAGCGAGAGCGCAACCAGAAGAGGGGGGAACGTACAATGGAGGAGCTGGAAATGACGCTCTTCAGGAACATGCCGGTGCCGAAATATTTTCTTGAGATAAAGGGGGCATCACATTTCTCCTTCAACATACGCACATCAGACTCTCCCGGCACCAGGCTGCTGAGCGGAACCGGGGAGCAGTTTGATGTCATCACCCGATATGGTATTGCCTTCCTTGAAAAGTATGTCGCGGGATGCCCGTGTGATGATAGTATCCTTAAAACACAGGACCCGATGCTGACCAGGTACGTTGCCAGATGACAGGCAGGAGAACCGCAGGAGGCTTGCCGTTTCCGCCAGGCTTTACAAGTATCTTCTTACCTTGTTCATGTAGTCTGTGAAGGCTTCGCCGAAGGTTTCCCTGCACCATCTTTCCTCGGCGAGGATCATGAAATGAACGGAAGCCTGGAAGACCAGCAGAATCGCAAGCAGCAGCCACGAACGGGTCATCATGCATGCGCCGAGAAGGTACAGGAAAAATGTGACGTACATCGGGTTGCGCGAGATTGAATATAACCCTGACCTGTTGATGCCGTCGCTGCCAGGCTTTGCAAAATGGATGATGCCTAAGCCATAAAGGAAAAGGGCTGCAACAGAGATGATCGTCCCGGCTATCCCGATGGGGCCGTGAAGGTTTATTCTAAGGAAGAACGGAATAACCAGAAGCAGCAGGGTTGTTCCGATATTAACAATGTATGCAGGTTTTTCTGGACCACGGGTGGGAGGGAAGAATGCCGCCCTCCTTACTGCTTCCTTATTCAGAAACGATGTCAGCAGGTACCTTGTCAGCATGATGGGAGCTACGATAAGCAATCCGGTCAGGAAGGTTGATTCCATTTCTATCTGTCAAGCCTGGCTATGGCTTCCTCAGCCGTTCCCACGAAGTTGATTGTTCCCCGGGTGTTGCTCTCACGGATGAAATCGCGCAACGCCTTGCTCTTCACTTCGGTGAAGTCGCCGATTATTGCAAGCTTCATCCTGTAATTTGAAAATTTCTGTAGTATCTCGCCGGCGAGGCCGGTCTTAAGGTCGAAGAAATCCCTGCTCAGTGTTGCGGAATGGACAACTATCCCGGTGCTGCCGTTATAGCCGGCATCGGCAAGGATATCGAGCAGGTCACCGGTTGTGCTGATTATTTCTGATCCTGGCAGGATTTCGGCAATTGATATGCCTTTTGCAGTCTTGTGGTACTCTATCATTTAAATGAAAATATAGGGGTTATCTCCATGCGTAAACGGTGCCTTCAAGCGGCAGTTGTTCCGATTCAGCCTGGTGGCCGTATTCGTTCCACCACTCCTGGTAGATTTTCCTCACGGCCAGTATTTCAGCGGCGTCGAGACGCTGATCATTGGGGTAGTTTTTATTGCAGAGCACCGGGTTAAGCGAGGCGAAATCCCTTTCCTGAATGACAGCCTCGGCACACCATAAAAGATATTCACCCAGCATTATGCACTCCCTGCCGTCAACAATCCGGAACGGCCACATGGAGGACATAGGGTTGACCGGAAAGTGGTGGCAGGGCGAAATCAGGCTGGTTTCCTTTGCCAGGCTTATCAGTTCCGGAATGTCTTTTTTCTGAAAATCAGGCATCTTTGCCCAGAGCCGCTCACCATCTTCGGTATATTCATACTGGCTGTAAGTCCCGTTCTCAAGTTGTTTTACAAACTCCCTTACATCAGGGTTACTGAGATCGAAGCTGTTCTTGTCGCATCCGGAGCACAGCAATGCCAGCACTGCAAAAATGACAACAGATTTCACGATGGTACTTTTCATAATGATGCTGATATTGTTTCAATGGTTGCGTTCATCCGGCCTGTAAGCCTGCAATACTTCCCTGATCCTGCTGATCTCAGCCTCTCTTTCAAATGAGTATGTCCTGTCACGCAGGTTGCAGATCCCGTACAGCTGCAGCGCTTTCTCAAGCAGTGCGAAGGAGGCCGGCGGCGCCGAAGTCATCCCGATCTCCGAGAGAGTCCGGGCCAGAAGCTCAATGTTCGCAGCATTGAATCCTTCGTGCCGTGCAAGGTATTCATCCGTGGCTACGGTGTCCATGGCAAGGATTTCATCCAGGTCAAGGTATGCCTCATCGAGGAGCATCTCCTTCAGCGCTTCGGCCTGGTTTTCCACGGAAATGGCAATTTCATCAGCCTCGCCAAAGAGCCTTTGCCGGATAGCCCGGATAATGGCACCAATCTTTTCAATTTCCCGGAGGAGGTAATCCCTCTGTTCCATTCAGAGCCTGATTAGAAGGTTAATGATTCAGGCTCTAATTTAACCGATATATTTTACTGTAGCATCTTAAAGAAATAATACCTGTCAATATCCCTGTAAGGGGCCTTGAGGAATCTTATTACCTCACTGTTGATAAACTCAGGTCTTTCAGATGGTGCGAGATGTGAAGCATGAGGGACAATAAACAGTTCAGACTTAGGGAGGTTGGTGTACAGGGCAGTTGTCTGTTCAAGGCTTATCAGATCATGGTCTCCGGCAACAATAAGAAAAGGTACATTGATGGTTTTTAACTGATCAGGAGTGAAATTCGGGTACTTCATTGTCAGATCCTCAAGCTTCTTTCTTATGACGGGAATCCTCGCGGTGTCCGGGGAGAGTCTCGAACCTGCTGTAACCATCCTGTTAATCAGTTCGGGTATATTTTGCATAAACGGATCTTCGGGGTCCATAACAATACTGTCCGGGGGAGCCAGGAAGTTTTCATATGTATAATTAGCCCCTAAAGCAACAACTTTCAGGAGCTTCTCAGGGTGGGCGTAAGCCAGTTCAAGTCCGATATTGCCACCATCACTCCAGCCAACTACATTTACCTTTCCGAGATCAAGTTTATCAATAAGTTCTGACATATCTGAGGCCATGAGGGCATACGTGATCTCAAGATCAGAGTCGGTAGTGCGTCCCTGAGCCCTGCTGTCAACGGCAATAACCTTGAAATGTTTTGAGAGTTCCGGAATCTGGTAAACGAAGTTTTCAATAGAACCGCCATTCCCGTGGAGCAATAACAGAGGTTCACCTTCTCCGTAGGTCTCGTAATAAACCTTTATGCCGTTTACATCAAGGTAATTTCCGGCAGCAGGATTTGATCCGTAATCAATTTTTACTTCCTTCTGATTGGTACATGAGACCAGGATTAGGAGAGAGATGAGAGCAAAGAGTTTTTTCATTTTGAATAGTATTTATGGTTAATAACATCCTGATCAGCTGCCAGTCCGGAAGCTGCTCTGACAGATGTCCGGATGACATTTTAAGGGAGGAGTGTTTATTCCACCGGGATTTCTGCTGCCCGCGCGGCAGGCGGCGTGCTGCCTCTTACAAGTCCGAATATGTGGCCGATCCCAACTGTAAAAAATGTTCCGCCACGGTAGATTTCCACAATCGGTGAAATTGTAATTCCATAGTACCTGCTGAACGGGAATTCAATTTTCGGATTCAAAACAAAACTTATCGAATTGTCATGTTCATATTCCCATGTATAATTCTCGGAAAGGAATTGATCAATTTTCTGCCAGTTAACCGGTACTTTTGTCATTGCAACTCCCAGTCCGAGTGACAGATTTAGCCTTACGGTTCCGGATTCACTGAGTTTCTGGATATAACCGAAGGTAAAATGAACACTCTGGAAATTGTCTCGGGGGGTGTTCGCTCCCAGGGTCAGGATTCCAATCACCCCTGGCGAGTAGTCTTCCGGGATTGACCTGGCAATCCTGGTATTGGTGCTGAAGCCGATCCTATAGGCGAACCTGGTGTCATAAACATAATTGATGCTGACATCCACGCCTAAATAGCCACCCATATTAAACTCGTTGGCGGCATAAATCGCATTTTTTTCATCAAACTGGGCGTTGGCACCAATTGTACCACTGACCAGGAGCAACATTAATAATGCGCGTTTCATATACCTGTCATGATTGATTTCCATGCAATCTGGTGCGGGGACCAACTCTCTCCTTCGTTTTCCCGCAAATCACTGAGATCCATGACAAAGTTACACCCTGGGTGGGGCGAATGTCAAATAAATGCAGATGTATTTTTAATCCGAAGCTGCCCGGCAGGCCAGGTCATGGAAAGCTTGTTCTCTCAGAGACCGCCCAGACTGACACTCTGCGGCTGAGTCATCAGGTTTGTCCTGTACCTGAGGCTGTCAGACCCGATAAGCCCGAACTCTTCCACAACCACCGATTTGCCGGAACTTGAGAATGTTTTCGTGCCCTCATGCTGCTTCCACCAATCAGGATTGAGGCTTATCTTTTTCGTATTGAATTTCTGCACATCCGTGATGAAAAGGTGCCAGCTGGTCACGAAAATGACATTGTTACCATCATCAGTCCAGTAAATCTTCTGTGCAGACTCGATATCCTCAGGCAGGCTGGCAACAAGCCTGAATTCACCGGTCCCGGTTTTTGCGATGAACAGGCTCTGGTTGGGAGGGTCCAATGAAGGATTTTCAACTACATATGCTTCATAAGATCCTTGCGGTGAAATGACTGACATGACTTTTCCGGGTTTTGAGTTGAAGCCGAAAACAAACCAGACTGCCACGGCAATCAGGATTATTGTGACCAACGCCGTGATCATTGCTGTCAGAATTTTTCCTTTCATGATTCTCTCCCCAAAAAGTTCAGTGACTATTTGCCGTACCTGGCCTGGAGGAATTCAATTGTTGTCTTCATCAGCCGTTTAAGGGCATCCTGGTCTATGTCAGACAGTTTTTTGACATAGATGCATGCCGCGCCCTTTTTGAATTTACCCAGCCCTTCAAGCAGGTGTTCATGCTCGGGTGCGCCGGTATAGACATAAAGGGAGATAGCCGCTTTTCGCGGCGAAAACCCAATCAGAGGCCAGTCGCCCTCCTGGCTGCTTCGCTCCGATTTGTAATGGTACTGACCGAAGCCAATCATTGATGCACCCCACATCTTCGGCTCGAAGCCGGTGAATTCGCGCATCAGCTTCAGCAGTTCGAAGCTGTCCTTCCGTTTTTGTTCGGTATCGGCAAACGAGTTGATGAATTCACTGACATCGGCGTCAGTTTTCTTTGTTTTAAGTTCAGCCATGTGAGTTTACTTTTTACTAATTAAGCAATTCATTTGTAAAAAGTTCAAGAAAAGCCAGAAAAAGAATAATTATCTGATACATAATCAGAAATTAATTCTTTCCCGGATCATACAGCCTGTATTTCTTCTGAAAAGAACCGATTGCCTTCATGATCTCGGCGTTGTTGCCAAAAAAGGGCATATGCCCCGCTTCGATTCCGCACAGCATAATCTCGGGGAATTCAGCTGTCATGTAATGCTCCGGTCCGATCATCCAGTCCCTTGTGCCGTAGATAAAGAGCACCGGTGCGTTGACCTTCGCGGTGGCTTTCGTGAAGTCAGCGGCATAATCATCCATATTCATGGCCGCATTGCTGAAATCGCCGTTCCATGACTGCAACTCACCGTATGTACTGTTCAGGAGATCCATCTCTTCGCGCGAAGCGAAACCCATCTTCCACATCATGTCGTTTTTGTTAAGGAGGCCGATCAGGCTGTCCCAGCGGGTATTCAGGGGGATTGATTCATCAGTGAAGTAGCTCCTGTCACTGATGCCGAGGAACTCACACGCCTTCGGGCACCAGCTGGTCTTGAAGTTCAGCCCCATGTTCAGCGAGCAGTTTATCATGACCATTGCACTGACTGCCTCCGGATGGCGCACTATGTAACCCATCTGCAACAGCCCGCCGAAGGAATGTCCCATTGTGACCCACTGGCTTATTCCCAGCGCTTCCCTTACCTCCTCGAAATCCTTCACCATCCTTTCCATCGAGAAGTTGCCATCAGCGGGACTCGTCGAGCGGCCTACCCCCCTCTGGTCGAGATAGATCATCCGGAAATGTTTCTCCAGCGAGTCGCCGGCGAATTTCTCCAGCCAGTATGAGCCGCTTCCCGGCCCGCCGTGAAGATACAGGCAGGGTGTTCCTACTCCTTTTACATTCACGTAAAGGTCGACACCGTCGGTTGTTACTATGTGTTTCTCCTGGGCACATGCCAGGGCTGCCAGCAGGAAGGCCGTAAGAAAAAGAAGTGATTTTTTCATATCTGACTATGGTTTCATAGCTAAAGACCTGACAGATTGAAAAGTGTTGCAAAATTCATTGCAAAGGCTCAATCGCGTTTGTCCACCTGATTTAATTTATTGCCTGTTGAACAGTAAGAGAGAATGAACTGAGCTTTCATATGCTGAAGTTCTCTCACAGGTTTCTGCCTGCTTAAGGGTTGATTTTGTATTTCACCTCAACGGTCACATTACCCCTGAGCATTGACCAGACCGGGCAGTAGGTGGCCTCCGAGAGTCTCACAAGCTTATCAACTTCGGCCTCAAGGAGATTTTCGGCGGTGATGTCCATTTCCATGATTATATGTGAAAACCCTGTCGGATGCTCCTGTTTCCTGAAGCCTTTAGATCTGATTTCAAATTCCCGGATTGTTTTTCCCATCCTCCTGAGGAATGTAAGGACGGAGCTTCCCAGGCATGATGAAAGGCTCAATAGCAGCAGTTCCAGTGATGTGTACCCGAGGTTGTCACCAAGGGGAGGGGTGTAGTCTATTGATACCGGGCTGTTGCCTTCAACCGTGCCGGTAAAATGCAGTTTTTCATTGATCAGTTTAACACTGGCGTTCAGTTCTTTCGATTTGTCCATAATATGTATAGAGTTAAGATTTGTATGCTGGTCCGGCTCACAGCCAGGGCAGGAGTACCTTCCTGCGGTACTGTTCCCATGATTCCCCGAAAATCTTCGCAAGGATCTTTTCCTCCTCCGGGGCATAGAGCCTGGAACCGGCATACAGGACAAGGCCGACAAGAAGTCCCAGCCAGGTGTTCAGCAGGAAACCTAACCATGGAAGCACCAGCAGGGCCACACCTGTATAGAGAGGATGCAGGACAAGGGCATAAGGACCTGTCGTGATGAGCTCATGGCGCGGCACCTTAACCAGGATCAGCACAACTGACCATATCCAGATTACTACACCGGGGATTAGTATGGCGAATGAAATCCACCTTAGGATTTCGGTGGGTCCGCCAACCTGGAAGACTTCAGGGAAGAGGATATTGAGTATGATACCTGCTGCCAGGAAAGGCAGGGTGAATAACCCTATCTTCCTTCCACTACCGACAAGAATTTTCAGTTTCATATTGATTGGTTTAGAGATTCACAATTCCAATGGCCTGGTTGTCAGTCATAAGCCCTTTTATTTCTTGCAATACACCAATATGTTGTCATACCGACTGAACTTCCCTGAAGAATCTTTCCAGTTTTTCAGGGTCAAGGAGACCGTTTGTCCGGACGCCGCTGCAAACATCTACAGCAAACGGTTCGACGGTTTCAATCGCTTCCCTTACATTTTCAGGCTTGAGGCCTCCGGCGAGGAACACAGGGCAGGAAACCTGCTCCCGGATTTTCCGGCTAAGCTTCCAGTTGTGGACCCGGCCTGTGCCTCCCAGCTCCTTTATTTCAAGGTTCGGGTTGCCGCTGTCGAGCAGGATTGCGTCAACCGACTCAGAAAGCATTACAGCTTCCTCAATTGAGGCTTCACTTATCACGTGAATTACCTGAACAATCTTTACGTACGGCAGGGCAGCCCTGATCTCTTCGTAAGTCCCCTCCGTCAGGGCATCAACTATCTGGATTGTATTCGTATGAGTTCTGCGGTGGTGTTCAATGATTGCTCCGGCCGATGTCCGGCTTGTTAGCAGGAATGTTGCAACCGGAGGGGGAGTGGCGGCGGCGATCCGTCTGATGAGGTCATCAGGTATTGGGCCGGGACCGCTTGGCATCCGTGCAACCAGGCCAATGGCTGAGGCGCCTGATCTTATTGCAGTTTCAGCCTCCTGAATGCTGCCGATACAACAGATCTTTATCCTTGTATTCATCTGATCCGGGATTGGTACTTCGGGTTTCCCGGAGAGGGTTAAAGGTAAAAAAAATGTCAGTTACCGGGTATGCTCTCCGCAAGCCTTTTTGCCAGGCTTTCTATTTCTTCTTTTCGCATGAGCTGCCTGATCCAGGGCTCAGGTATGCCATCATAACCATATAGCAATCCTGCCAGACCGCCGGTGACTGCAGCTGTGGTATCGGTGTCATATCCAAGGTTGACTGCCCGCAGAACCGCTTCGGTGTAGCTTCCGGTGGTGAGAAGGCACCAGACGGCTGCCTCGAGGGTGTCGATGACATAGCCGCCGCTGCGTATCCCGCTTTCTGTCAGCCTGAAGATGTCATACTTCAGCAGGCGGTCAAATACAACCACCTCGGCCGGGTCTATCAACAGAGCTGAGAGATGTCCGGAAACAACTTTCTTCAGATCACTGTATATTTCAAACTTCTCTCTGCCTTCAAGGATATGCCTTGCAAATTCGAGGTAGTAAAAGCAGGCTATTATTGACCTTATGTGTGCATGAGTGATGGATGATACCTGCCGGGTTATCTCGAACCGCTCTGCCAGCGTTTTTGGCAGGAGCCGGAACATAAGCGGCAGGATCCTCATCAGCGAGCCGTTGCCGTTCGCTGACTCGTCGCTGAGGCCCGCCATGGCGGCAGGGGTCCCCTTCGCCAGCCGGTCAATGACTTCCCTGGTGGTGTTACCGATGTCAAAGACTTCGCCATGCGCAGTCCAGAATGCCTCATTATGCCATCTGACAAAATTCCTGCCTATTGTTTCCGGGTCATACCCCTGCGTCAGCGCTTCAGCAAGGCAGAAGGTAAGGGAGCTGTCGTCAGACCATGTGCCGGGTGGCTGGCTATGAGTCCCGAAACCTGTCATGCCGGTGACCGGGTGGAGATTCATGTACTCCCTGCTTTTAAATTCGACAGGCACCCCCAGCGCGTCACCTGCAGCCACACCGAAAAGAACTGATTTTATTGCATATGAATAGTTGCCGCCATGATTGGCGTGGTCCGGCCGCTTCGCTCCTCCGCTCATCTTTTCCCTTTAAATGTTCTCCCCCTTTTTGGGGTTCATCCCTTGACTATCAATTAACGGCGGCCGGAGGGGGATTAGTATGACCCGGACTTCAGTTACAGTCAATGATTGCCAAAAAAATGGATTGATCCTGTTTTTTTTATAAATTGTACCATTAACCTAAAAAACACTAACTATGAAAATTTTACGAGGTACTTTATTCGGGGGAATAGCTTACTTCCTTATCGGCTGGCTCGTTTACGGAGTGCTGCTTTACAATGTATTTTCACCGATGACAAACACATGTGCCAACCGTCCGGAAGGGGATATGATCTGGTGGGCAATAATTATGTCAAATCTCCTTATCGCATTGTTTCTGACACTGTTTCTGAAGTGGTCAGGAGCCCGCGGAATTGTTGACGGGCTGAAGACCGGTGCACTGTTCGGAGCTCTTTTTACGGCAACAATCGACCTGTCGCACTACTCGATGACAACTATGTACAACTCCCTGTTGCCGGTAGTGCTCGAGACTGTTGTCAGCGCCGCAGTATTGGCAATTGTAGGGTTGATCATTGTACTGACATGGGGCAGACCGGAGAAGGCTTAGCCCAGCGATATGAAGGCAGTTGTTTATAACAGGGCGGCAAAGCCGGAAAGACTTGTTTATTGTAACGTTGTTCCAATCGGGCGATGAGGTAGCGGGTGATCTTTCCGGATGCGGATTCGGAGGTTTTGCCGATTTTGCCCTTGCAACTGAGAAGACTCTTGTAAAAAAGCCTGCGGGCATTTCCTTCGAGGCGGCAGCGGCCTTGCCGATGGCCTCGATGACCTCATTGCAGGCCCTGAGGAACAAGGGGAATATCCGGGAAGGACAGGAGGTGCTGATACTGGGAAGCAGCGGTGGGGTAGGGACAGTGACAATTCAGCTGGCAAAGCATCTCGGCGGGGTGGTTACTGCCGTCTGCAGCACCCGGAACATTGAGCAGTCACGATTGCTAGGCGCAGACCATGTGCTTGACTACACCAGGGAGGATTTTGCTGCTGAAAACAGGAAATATGACCTGATTGTGGCCGTCAATGGAAATTATTCCATGCTGAAATGCCGGAAGGCACTGAAGCCCGATGGCAAGTATGTAATGGTCGGAGGAGCCCTGTCACAGATATTTCAGGCTATTGTAATCGGAAAGCCTCTGTCGCTGGGCAGGAAGAAGATGCTCTTCCTTGCTGCCAGGACGAACACCACCGACCTCGCTTACCTGCTGAACCTGGCATCAGACGGGATAATCAAACCGGTGATTGAAAAATACTTCACAAAAGAAACAACTGCCGAAGCAATGAAGTATGCTGCCGGGGGGCACGCCCGGGGTAAGGTTGTTATAAGATGGGAACCATGACTTATTAACGTAATACAGTCACGTCAGGTCAGAGAGAGAACCGGATGCCAAACGAAAGATCCACCCTGCTGAGGTTTTCATATCCGCCAGCTTCCAGTTGTACTTTTTGGATTGTTACCCCATTGTCATAATTATAGGAATAAAGTGATGCAGACAGTAAGGAAGCCTGAATTCCGAGTGAAATTTTCTCAGTTATCCCGATGTCATAAGTGATATCGAGAGACATTCCGATTGTGCCTCCGGTTATATTATAACTGTCAACCACAACTTTATCATTGAAATAGTGTATATAGCCCAGGGAGAGATTGGTAACCAATTCATTTTTCTTATTTCTGCTGAGCAGTCTTGTTGACATTGAGGGCCCGATGAAGTGAATTGCCAGGTCATCACTCATTATGCCATATCTCCTGTTGCCGAATTCATCTTCCACATAAATATCATTCATCTCGTTGGAGGTTTTGAACAGGCTGTACCTGAGCCCTATACCCACGACTTCGCTTATGTAATATGCCATGTCTCCGTTTAGGTTCAGTCCAGACTTCATTCTCTTCGCGTAGCTGACAAAATCATCAGGGACATCATCGGATATCCTGGCCAGATGGTACCCGAATCCGCCATTAAGGGCGAGCCTGAAATGCCGGTAATCCTGTTTCCGAGCCACCCTGCCATCCGGAACTTCAGATACCTGGTAGTAACCGGTCTGGTGATACCTGACCTGTGAGACCGGAAGAAGCGTACTTCGGATTTCATCCTTGTATCTGAAGGTGAAGTAGATATTGTCTCCCTTTATTCGGGTAATCCTGCAGTTCATTGAATCACCGTCGGCGGTAACTATCAGATCCTGTGAGAATAAATTACCGGAAAGCAATACAGGCGCCAGTAATAAAAGGAACGTTCTCATTTGTTTCTGGCGTTAAAGGATTCAAATTCCTGTTTACCTGTTTTAGGGTCTACCAGTTCAAGTTTGGGACGACCGACAAATGCGCCCATAGTGATACCGCACCTAAGGTAGTAGGTCTTTCCGAACTCGAGTTTTACCGGCACCTCTGATTTGGATTCAGTTTTCGCCCAGATGGTATTCAGACCATCCTTAGCGATGTGGAGCGTTGTTTTGTAACTGTTGGTTACCCTGCAGATTACAGAGTCACCAAGATGCAGGTCATAGCTGACCAGTGCACCACTGCCACCATAACGGTAAATATTAAGGATGGCGTAATCGATCCCCGGGATAATCTCCTCATTGACTGGCTTCAGGTTATAAACATCTTCAATTTTCAGAATCTTGGCGGTAATCCTGTGACAGGAACTTCCGAAGGCAGAAGGAAGCTGATGTTCGATTATCTTTATTGCGTTTCCTCCGGCTTTCCGGGCCTCAAGCAGAGCCTTTTCCAGTACAACAGCATAACTGCAATTTGTGGAAAACCCGGAGTCTCCTATCCTTACCTGTCCGATAAATTCAGCGTTGTCAGGTTCAATATCACCCAGCCCGATCACTGTCACTTCCTCTCTGTAGTCAATCGGGGGATAGGTTCTGCTTATAGTTGTAGTGATTTTCGGATTGCAGGAGGTAACTGAAAGCAACACTGCAATCATTAATGATCCATTTAGCTTTTTCATTATGGTACAGTTAATTTTTAGGGTCTTTTTTATATCAGATCAGAACAGACCTTATAAAATTAAGCAAAAATCAGGATACGGCTAGCATCCCAGACTGTTTTCATTCACCCGTGATTATTCCGCCAGCAGTGTCAACCTTGATTTTTGTCCCCTTGTTCAGAGTGGTACCACTGACAGTCATATCCTCGCCAAGGGTACATGACATGAGCCTGCCGTTTTCGTGGAGGGTTACCGGATGAAAGATGCCTCCTCTGCACTTTATGTTATCAATCACTGCATCTGCAACCGGGAAGTATTGACGTATGCCACCAGAGAAGTAGAATGACGTATGGACTCCGTTCATTCCTCCACCACCCCTGACATGATGACCCTGCACCAGGGTGTCATCCGGAAAAACCACAACCAAAACCTCATTTTGCGGGTGCTTCAATACCCAGGCACCACCGGGAAGGTCAACATTACCGTATGTATGATTACGCGAGAGACAGAACTCTGCCGGTGTCCAGTCGTTGTCGAAATGAATCCATCCGGCCCGGCAGGGGATACCCCTGATCTCGGTGTCAGACTTCAGCCGGGCGATTATCAGGCTGGTGTCTTCCTCATGAACAGAGTACCTCAGTTTATCAAAACTCATATTGTCAACCTTAACATCGGTCTGCCATCTTGTGTAACCGTTGCTGCAGCCTGTAACAGACAGAAGAATCACAATTGCACCAGGCAGGCAATGTGATTTCAACGTTCTTCTCATATTTGTTGGAGTTGACTTAAATATAAAAATACTCAATAGCATGTTTCATTGTATCCTGATTCAAAAAAAATACAAATATCGCTTGCGATATAAATTAATTCATTTATCTTTGTATCGTGTACGATAGAATCGCAACAGATATAAGTGCGGGTTTTTGATCCCGGGAATGTTGCGGAGGGCAAACTGAAGAAATACAAAAACAAATAAAAACGTAATACAATGAAACAGAATTTTTACCAGTTTAAAGCGAAGAGTCTCCAGGGTAAGGAGATCAGTATGGAAGAGTACAGGGGCAAGGCTGTCATTGTTGTAAATACAGCAAGCAAGTGCGGACTGACACCGCAATACGAGGGTCTTGAGACGTTGTACAAAAAGTATAAGGATGACGGCCTGGTGATACTGGGGTTCCCCAGCAACCAATTCGCCAACCAGGAGCCGGGAGATGAGAAATCGATTGCCGAGGGTTGCCTTGTCAATTACGGGGTGACCTTCCCTATGTTCTCGAAGGTTGATGTAAATGGCGAGTCGGCTCATCCGGTTTTCAGATACCTGACGGGCGAACTTGGCTCCATCCTGGGCAGGAAGGTGAAATGGAACTTCACCAAATTCCTTATTGACCGCAACGGCAAGCCGGTGAAGAGGTTTTCGCCAATGACCAAACCTGAAAGCATGGAGGGCAGCATCAGGAAGGTACTTGAAACGCGATAAATTCCGTCATATGGTTTACGAACAGTTAAAACTCGGGAATCAGTTATGTTTCCCGGTGTATGCGGCATCAAGGCTGATTACCAGGGAGTACCAGCCTTTTCTTGACAGGCTGGGGATAACATATCCCCAGTACCTTGTTCTTATGATACTCTGGGAGGAGGATGGCATGCCTGTAAATGACATTGCCAGGAAGCTGATACTGAACACAAATACGATCACCCCGCTGCTCAAGCGCATGGAGCACCAGGGGTTGGTGAAGCGAAAACGCTCCGGGGAAGATGAGAGGAAGGTTATTGTCAAGCTTACCGCTAAGGGCAGGGAGTTGCAGGAGGAAGCATCTGTGATCCCGGAAAAACTTGCCGGCAGGCTGGCGGAGGGTGAACTGAAGTTTGATGACCTTGTCAGACTTAAGCAAATGCTTGACTCAATGATCAGGTCTCTCTCTAAGTAGTACCTGTTCCGGTAATACGGGGCCGGCATGTTACTTCTGGATCCGGGCCTTAAGGCGCCATCTCCTCCCTGAGAAGTGCAAAGATCAGGTCATCAATCCATTGCCCGTCCTGCAACCGGCACTTCCTGAAGTGGCCTTCCTTCCTGAAGCCAAGACGCTCAAAAAGATGAATTGATTTTAAATTTTCAGGGTCAATGCTTGCTATCAACCTGTGCTTATCAAGGGTGCCGAAGAGGTACCTTATCACCTCCATGAGAGCCTCGGTAGCGTAACCGCAGCCCTGGTAACCGGTGCCAAGGGTGCACCCCAGCTCAACCTGCCTGTTCGCGTTATCAAAAAAGTGCAGGCCTATGTCTCCGATCATCCTGCCATTTGCCCTGAGGATTACTGCAAACTGAAACCAGGTACCGTTGACATTCAGGACCGGGGATACCCGTTCAGAAATGAATTGTTCAGCGTCTTCAATACTACCGGGTATCCATCCCTGGTACCTGTTTGCAACACGGTCAGAGCGGTATGACCAAAGCTCCCTGGCGTCGGAAAGTTGTATCGGCCTAAGGTGCAGCCTGCCAGTTGATAACTCAATTGTCGGCTTCATTATATCTTTCTGGTCCATACGATCAATCCTCCATTGCTATAATCGGCTCACCGGCCACTATCCCGGAATCTGCATCACAATCGGGATGACAGTCAATAAGACTGGTTCTTTATTGATTCCTGACAATTTAAGCAAAATCAGCCGCTGAATGAAAAGAACGCCGGAATTTATTGCCGTCTGGCAGCATAATTTACTTTGAGGAATCTTCTGGCAATTGCGACGGATTTATTATATTTATGTCTTCTTAAGTCACTGTAAAACAGAGTCTGACAATGAGCGATGACAACAAATCAATTCACGAGTTCGATTTCAACCTTATATGTGAATACTTTTCAGTCCTGGAGCGGCAGGGGCCGGGAAGCCCTGAGATGACTCTGAAAGCTTTGGGTTTCATTGATAACCTGACTTCTGAGTCACGCATTGCCGACCTGGGGTGCGGTTCCGGGGGTCAGACGATGACCCTCGCACAGAATGCTCCCGGGATGATCACCGGGATCGACATGTTCCCGACCTTCATCGATCTCTTCAATGCCAATGCACGGAGTCTCGGTTTGGATAACAGGGTGAAGGGCATAGTCGGGTCAATGGATGACCTTCCGTTCAAAGACGAGGAGCTTGATCTCATCTGGTCCGAAGGAGCTATTTACAATATAGGCTTTGAAAAGGGACTCAGATACTGGCATAAATTTCTGAAACCGGGAGGATTCGTGGCTGTCACAGAGGCCTCATGGTTCACAGAGGAGAGACCGGAGGAGATCGAAGCCTTCTGGAACAATATCTATCCCGCCATTGATACAATTCCCCGCGTACTTGACATCTTACAGAAATCAGGGTATATTCCGGTAGCTTGCTTCATCCTGCCGGAAATCTGCTGGACAGAGAATTTCTATGATCTGCAGGTGAAGGCGCAGGAGATATTCCTCCAAAAGCACAGAGGCAACAAAATGGCGGAAGAACTTGTTGAAAACGAGAGGCACGAGGCCGGACTCTACGCAAAATACAAGGATTATTACGGGTACGTCTTTTATATTGGAAAAAAGATATAATCGGTCACCGGCCGTGTGCCGGGAGGTGAGTTTCACTCGAAGATTCTCGTACCGAAGAGGTATCGCTCTTTCCAGTAAGGATCATCCAGCGGAGTGATTGTAACTCCCTGGCTGGAAGATGTATGGATGAACCTTCCTTCGCCGGTGAAAATTCCGGAGTGGGTTATCACCCGGCTGGTACTGTATGTCCTGATAAAGAATACCAGGTCGCCAGGCATGAGTGATGCCCGGTCCTGAATTATTTTTCCGAATCTGGCCTGTTCCTGAGAGCTGTGCGGAAGTGATATGCCGTGTGTGGCAAAAACCCTGAATATCAGTCCTGAACAGTCCATGCATTTTGCGGTTGTGCCACCCATGCAGTGGGGTACACCGAGGTAACTACGGGCCGTTTCAATTATCGCTTCAGCGGTAACTCCAGGTCTCCCTGCAGGGTTTTCAACCCCGGCTGCCATAAACTCCTCCAGGCGTTTCTTCTCTGATGAACTGACTGATACACCCGGGAGGCGAAGGGAGACTCCGGGAGATGCCAGAATCACGATACCGCCAGGCCCCTGATCGGTTCCTGCGGTCACAGCCGGATGTGCACGACGGGAGCATGATGCAGTCAGAACCAGGGCAATAACAGCCATCAGGAATAAGGATGTTGATCGGATTCTCAAAGCTTCAGGTCTTCTCTGTTACAATGCTTTCTCTGTCAGGGGTACCTCAGAGCAGCTCGATAGTGATTGTATCTTCCCTGCGGCTTTTCTCACCGCCGACATCGATCCGGATATGCCTGCTGAAATCTATCTTTACCGGCACCCCGGGGTAGTAATAAAAATCGTACCGGTTGAAAGTATCAATTGAATAAACAGCCTCGGAGAGCGCCTTGTCAAGATCCTCGTCTGTCACTCCCATCTTCTTCATTATATCCTTAAGGAATGTCATTGTATCATCCCGGTTGAGCCTTGATTCCTGTACAAGTACACTTCTTTCCTCATCAAAGTTGACCTCCCCGAACCACAGCTTCGCGTCAGCCCTGATCGGCTCGCCGCCCAGAAGGTTCGGGAACAGATCCTCGTATTGTATCGTGTCAGCCACAGGTATCATCGCCCCGAAGGGGAAATGAAACAGCATAAGCTCCGGGAAGGCCAGCTGCTCAACCCCCTCCTTCGAGCTGTACATATCGATTATCGGCTGTCCGGCCTGCCTCAGCTTTTCGTATTTTTCTTCGGAGCCTTCCGAAATCACCCTGAAGACATCTGTAAACATGGAACGCATCATTTCTCCGAGCTCCTGCCAGTTCTGAATCCCGGTGAACTCGCCAAGTTCGCTGGTTGTATAAACCACTTCCGCCAGGGAGTATTTCGAGAGCTCCTCAAGCAGCTCGTCGGGTATATCCCATGTATTGATAAGCTCATTGCTGAAAGTCCAGACCACGGTGTATGAAGTGTCAGTTGAATCAACCACCTCGAAGTTGGCGGTATACTCCGAAATGTCATTCTTTGTAAGCGAGTCATTACTCCACTGCTGGCTGGTTTTGTGAATCCTGAAATCATAGGAATCACCAATGGACCAGTAGGCTACATAGGATACTGATGTTGTGTCATCCTGGCAGAATGAGGCAGCAGCAACGGCAGTCAGTGCCAGCAGAAGGGCAAGTTTTTTCATATGACGGGTATCAGACAGATATTGTTTTCTGGTGTAAAACTATCAATTTTTTCTTGCATTCCTGCAATAATTCAGCGGTTGCATCTGTTTCAGGTAATACGGATCTGCAATGGCACAACGGGAAACATCTTCAGTTAAACTCATTTATACAGATATCTTAAACTAATTTGTCATGAAAAAAAATGCAATTCTTCTTGTCGGGCTTTTTGTCCTTATGACGCTGTTTTCCTGTTCAAAGGACAATGATCCGGCGAACTCCTTTACATTTGACGGGGAAGAGTACCTGATCAATGATCTTTACCTTATTGAGGAGGTCTTCAATAAGGGAACTTCAAATGAGATGCATGTCTTCCAGTTCATGTTCGGAAACATAAAAAACGGAGACACTACAATGGTTGCCCTGGCGGTGCTTGATCCGGATGTCAAAACCCTCGGAGGCAATTATCCTTCAGCCGGGTATACAGATGAAACAGTAAGATGTCTGTATCCCTTCGGATTATTTTTTATCAGCGGGATCTCGTTTGACGGGGATTCATACTACCTGAGCGGAGACGGAGGCAGTGTTGATGTTACAGTAGGAACGGACGGACTATACTCGGTCAGTTTCAACAATATAAGCGTTGGTGAATATGAAGCCCTCGGAGAAAACTCCACATATTCGGAAACCGGTATTATTTCAGGATCATACGAAGGGGCAATTCACAAGGAAGTTGAAGTGGTTGGAAGCGTTGGAAAGAGCTCCGTGGCCCGTACCCGCCTGAACTCCCTGCTGGAACAGGTAAAGTAACCGGTCAGGAAGCTCCGTATAATTTCATTTTAAAGAAGGCGACTCATTCCAGAGTCCCTTCTTTTGTTTTCGTGCATTTGCAGCCAGTTCTGTAAATGTCTTCGCATACTTCACATTCGGAGGCATTGTCATCACCGTGGCATAGCCGTTCCTTACAAGCTCGGCGTTGATGAAGGTGCCGTCATCCAGGTATGCATAAGCAAGTGTGCGCATATAACGGTCATAGCGTGCGACATCATATTCTAGTCTTACCCTTTTGCCTTTTAACAACTCCTGCAGGTAGGTGGTAGACTCGGCACCGAAAAAACCTTTCGGCCTTGTTCCTGTATTTCGCGGCTCAGGTGCATCAATGCCTATAAGCCTTATCTTCAATCCCTTCTCGCTGCCGTCATCAACCCAGAAGGTGTCACCGTCAACCACGCGGGTGACGGTGAACCATCCTTCCGGTTCCGTTGAGGCTGCCTGACCTGACATTACAAAAGGCCGGATGAACAGCAGTATGATGAGCAGGTACTTCACGTCTTATGATTAAGACAGGATTTCTCCGGGAGGCCGCGTTACCAGGTAAACCTGATGCCGAGGGCAGCCCCCCAGCCCAGTCCGTTGACGTCGCCCAGGAAATCCCACATCGGGCGGGAGTCAAGGCTGATCAGTACGGGCAGATCCCTGAATTTATATTCGATGCCAATCTGTCCGCCAAGGCCAATATTGACATAGGTATTCTCATTGAAGTTGTCATATGCCACGCTTGCACCCGGACCGACATACCAGTTGAATCCTCCGGCGATATTCCAGTTCCAGTGATAAATACCTATAAGTGCCACCCTGGTGAAGTCATCCTTGAAACCGAAGCTGGCATCAAGCTCAAGCCTGTTTCTCTCGTTAAGTCCCTTCTGATATGAAAGTTCGGCCCCGCTGTAGCTGTCGCCTCCGTAAAGGCGGGCGCCAAGGGCATTGGAACTGATCTGTGCGCCTGCTGTAGCACTGAGGCCTATCAGTACAACAATAAATAACAGTTTCTTCATGATCAAAGATTTTAAAGTATTCCTACTCGTATGGCTTTTCGGTTCCGCCTTGATTTTTCAGAATGTTTTCAGACTTAATCAGCAAAAATAGCATGCCTGTCTGAATATGGGCATTACCGACCAAACAAAATTCATTCCAAAAAGAGAAGCTGGCTATTGCCGATGCTGTCCCTGCCGGGATATAGTATTGTTTATCAATGCCTGTAAGCCTGACAGGTGTTTTTGATACCTTCCTCGTATGGAGTGGCTTTTATGCCAAACCTGGCTGTGAATTCAGACGAGTCGAAGAAGTAATCCCTGTCATACTGGTAGATCATCTCCGGCATCTCCTTCATCACAGGGATGAAGATACCCAGAGGGTGGAGCATCCATTTCGGAAGAATGCTGATCTTCGGGTCTGCAATTCCAAGTTCAGTGGCAATCATTGAGATGAACTGCTTGCCGGTGACAGGCCGGCTGTCGGTGGGGAGGTGCCATACCTTACCGTAGGCATCAGGCGTATTGCCCAGCAGGGCTGTCGCTCTGCCGGCATCGGGAGTATAAGTAAAAGAGTGGTTTTTGTCAGACCTCACAAACCACATCGGTTTTTTACCAGCGGCAATATTCTTCAGCACCATCTGTGTGACGAAGTTGTTTTCATTATCCGGACCGTAAAAGTCTGCCGAACGGGCAATGAGTCCCTGCAGACCCATATCCTTCACCGCCTCCAGCAGCATATCGGAGATCCATTTCCTTACAGCACCCTTTCGGCTGGAAGGATTGACCGGTGTCTTTTCAGTCAGCTTTGACAGATGATTCTTATCATACATGTACACGTTGTCGAAGAACACCAGTTTTGCTCCATGTTTGAGACACGCATTGATTGTATCTCTCATCAGTGCCGGCCAGTATTGTTCCCAGACTTTCAGCCTGTATTCGAGGCCCACAACAAGATATACAATCTCCGATCCTTGCACAGCCTTGTCTGTGGCTCCCGGTTGTGTCAGGTCGAGTGGCATGAGTTCGTCAGTTTCGTTCACTCTGATAGGATTCCGGCTTACAAGCCGAATCCTGTCAGTGTATGCGGGAAGTTCCCTGGCAAGGATCTTTCCGATTGTGCCGTTTGCGCCGAGAATTGTCTGCATGATTTTACTTTTCAGGAGTTGTAAGTTAAACAATTGTGACTGATTAATGTTTGTCGGTTCTCCGGGCTTTTTGTATAACAAAGTTACAGTTAACCTGAAAAACAGCCATTCCCCTGGGCTCACTTTTCTTCTGATGCTATTGTGAGTACCGGAACTCCGGTGAGGAAAAAAGAAGCCCCGCCGGCCTGGTGGTCAGCGGGACTATCATAAAGTCAGTCAGGTGTTCTTAGCGGATGGTTCTTCCGGAGCCGGATTCCTGTGTTCTCTGCTGGGCGGCCCTGTTCTCAGCAGCTCTTCTTTCATTCTCGCGCGCTTCTGCAGATCTCCTCTCTGATTCGCGCGCTTCTGCTGCCCTTCTCTCATTTTCCCGTGCTTCGGCAGCTCTCTGTTCGGCAGCTCTCTGCTCTGCAGCGCGCTGTTGTTCAGCCCTTGCTTCAGCAGCCCTTCTTTCATTCTCACGTACCTGTGCCTCACGAGCCTGTGCCTCACGAGCCTGTGCCTCACGAGCCTGAGCTTCGCGGGCTTCAGCTGCCCTTCTCTCATTTTCCCGTGCTTCGGCAGCTCTCTGTTCGGCAGCTCTCT
>CAZOHL010000011.1:39126-39878 GCA_964579645.1 uncultured Rikenella sp.
GCTCTGCAGCGCGCTGTTGTTCAGCCCTTGCATCAGCAGCCCTTCTTTCATTCTCACGTACCTGTGCCTCGCGAGCCTGAGCTTCGCGGGCCTGTGCCTCACGAGCCTGAGCTTCGCGAGCCTGTGCCTCACGAGCCTGAGCTTCGCGAGCCTGTGCCTCGCGGGCTTCAGCGGCCTCGCTTTCTGCACTCTTCACCGTGGCCGGGTTTGAGATGGCAGTCCTTCTGGCCGATTCACCTGCCTGCGGGTTACGCTCACCGTTCTGATCGGTCCTGCTTACAGTTGCAGGAGTCCTTCTGGCTTCCCCGGCCGGGTTTGCATCCCTGCTTACGGTGCCGGTAGTGCTTCTCCTGGCTGTTTCGGTTCCAGCAGCTTCCCTGCTGACGGTTCCGGAGCTGGTTCTCCTGACCTGACCGTTCTCGTCAGTACTCCTGCTGACAGTTTCGGAAGAGGTCCTCCTGACTGCGTCTGTCTGCGCGGCACTACGCCCTGCAGATCCTGCAGCAGTTCTCCTGCCGTCTGCAGGCACCGTTCCGCTCACTGCCTGAGGTGATGCCTGGCGCCTGGTGCCGGTGCTGGCCGGAGCCTGGCTGCGGGTGCCTTCAGTTATCGCTTCACGGGTCCTGCGCTGCAGATCCCTCCCCTCGGCCCTCTGCTCGGGACGCGAGTAAGTCTGCCTGTAGTTGCCCTCTGCAACCCTGCGCTGTACCTGGGGCGACTCCTGCCTTACACTGTGGTAGTAGTAGTCGTTG